>JACQEE010000160.1 GCA_016200725.1 Chloroflexota bacterium | reverse complement strand
TTCGCCCTGAGCCTGTCGAAGGGCCGGACGGGCGCACGTAACCAGGACGTCACCCATGCCCAACGACCCCATTGCCGACATCACCAGCGAGTACATCGCGCTGACGCCAAAGTCGAAGGAGCACTTCTTCGAGGCGAACAAGTACATCACCGGCGGCTACACCAGCACCGGCCAGATGGTCCCGCACCCCACGTACATCGTGCGCGGCGACGGCCCCTACCTCTACGACGCCGATGGCCGCCGCATCGTCGACTTCATGAACGGCAGCATGGGCCTGCCCCTCGGGCACAACAACCCCAAGGTGCGCGCCGCGCTGCGCAAGCAGATCGGCAACGGCATGTTCTACACCCTCGCCTCCGTCTACGAGGCGCGCCTCGCCAAGATGATCTGCGAGCGCTTTCCCTCCGTGAAGCACGTCCGCTTCACCGCGAACGGCAGCGAGGCGACGATGTTCGCCGAAGACGCCCGCCGGCCTCGAGCCCGGCGTCGAGGACCAGGTCGTGCGCATGCGCTTCAACCACACCGACGAGGCGCGCCGCATCATCCGCGAGAACGCCAAGGACATGGCCGCGATCATCGTCGAGCCTGTCCTCGGCGGTGGCGGCTGCATCACGCCCGTGCCCGGCTTCCTCGAGATGCTACGCGAGGAGTGTACCGCGCACGGCATCGTACTCATCTTCGACGAGATGATCTCCGCTGCCGTCTCCAAGGGCGGCGCGCAGGCGCACTACGGCGTCATCCCTGACATGACGACGGCGGGCAAGAGCGCGGGCGGCGGCATGCCGATGGGCTTCTTCGGCGGACGTGAGGACCTCATGGCCCTCACCGCCCCCGGCGCCAACGGCGAGCGTCCCGTCGTCAACCACGTCGCCACCTACGCCGGCCATCCCCTCGCGATGTGCTCCGGCGCCGCCGCCCTTGAGCAGATGACCGACGAGACGTACGAGTACCTCCACTTCCTCGGCGACATGCTCCGCAGCGAACTCACCAAGTTGTTCAACCGCCTCGAAGTGCCCATGCAGGTCACCGGCGTCGGCCACCTCTTCTGCTACCACTGGAGCGAAGTGCCCGTCTGGGACTACGAGACCGCTAAATCGCAGCCCGATAAAATGGGCCCCATCGGCATGAAGTTGTTCAACAAAGGCTACTTCGCCCGTGGCCGCGGCATCGTCACCGCCGCCATGAAGCCTCGCCACATCAAAGGCCTCGTCAAGGCCATGGAAGAAACGCTCACCGAACTCGGGTTCGCCCAGTAGCCCAGTCCAGGAGGTCGCCTTGGCCACACGCACAGAGTCGCCATCCGCAAAGGTCCGCTCGCATCTCAAGCACCCCGTCATCGACTCCGACGGTCACTTCATCGAAGTCATGCCCGTCTACGAGGAGTATATTCGCCAGGTCGGCGGCGGCGACATCGTCCAGCGTTTCCGCACAAGGCCGCAGTTGCAACAGTGGCGCATGCGCCCACTTGCCGAGCGCCAAGACATGGGCGCTCCCCAGATGCAGTGGTGGGTACCCCCCACGCGCAATACACTGGATCGCGCGACCGCTTCACTCCCCAAACTGCTCGCCGAACGCATGGACGAGCTCGGCATCGACTTCTGCGTCCTCTACCCGACGGCCGGCACGTCGGTCATCGAACTCGAGGACGACGAACTGCGACGCGTGGCCTGCCGCGCGATAAACTTGTACGTCGCCGATCTGTATGGCCCATTCGCCGACCGCATGACTCCCGCGGCCACGATTCCGATGTACACGCCGCAGGAGGGCATCGACGAACTCGAGTTCGCCGTCAAGCGCGGCCTCAAGGCATCCATGATCCAGGGGTGGGTTGGCCGGCCCATCCCCAAACTACACCGGGAGAATCCGGGTCTTGCGGGCACGGGCCACGGCGAGGACATCGATACCTTCGGCCCTGATAGCCCTTACGACTACGATCCCTTCTGGGCGAAGTGCGTCGAACTCGGCGTGCCGCCAGGCGCTCATGGCGGCAGCCTGGGCACAGGCTGGCGACGCTCCTACTACAACTACATGTACAACCACGTCGGCCACTTCGGCGAGTCCGGTGGCGCCCTCTGCAAGTCGCTCTTCTTCAGCGGCGTCACGCGGCGCTTCCCCGGCCTCAACGTCGCCTTCCTCGAGGGCGGCGTGGGCTGGGCCTGCGATATCTACGCCGGCCTCATCGGCCGCTGGGAGAAGCGCGGCCGCGATACGATCCGCAACATGGATCCGGCACTGCTCGACAAGGCGCTCTACATGGACATCATGGGGCGTTATGGGTCAAAGGCGGTGCTCGCTAAGGTCGAGGAGATCCGCGAGGGCCTTGATCGGTACCAAACGCCCCCCGACAACACCGACGACTTCCATCGTTCCGGCGCGAACAGCCCCGAGGAGATTCGCGACCGCTTTGTGCCAAACTTCTTTTTCGGCTGCGAGGCCGACGACCCCATCAACGCCTGGGCCTTCAATACCAAGGCCAACCCCCTCGGCGCGCGTCTCGGCGCCATCCTCTCTTCCGACATCGGCCACTGGGACGTCCCCGACATGAACGAGGTGGTCGCCGAAGCCTACGAACTCGTGGAGAAAGACCTCATCACCGAGGCCGACTTCCGCGACTTCGTCTTCGGCAACCCCGTCCGCCTCTTCACGCGCATGAACCCCAACTTCTTCAAGGGCACCCGCGTCGAATCCGCCGTCGCCAAGGAGATGAAGTGACGTGCCGCCGCCTCTTTTGTAGGGGCGGATTTCAAATCCGCCCGCGCCCTTAACCACGCCTCGCCAAGGAGCAAACAACCATGCCCACCCCACCCTCCGGTTCCGCCGCCATCGCAGGCCTCGGCATCACCGAGATGACGCGCAAGTTCACGAAGTCCGCGCAGGCCCTCGCCGTCGAGGCCATCTCGCTTGCCATCGACGACGCCGGCCTCAAGAAGAGCAATCTCGATGGCATCCTCACCAACGCCGGCATCAGCGAGGGTATCGGCCTCGGCCTCAACAGCGTCCTCGGCCTGCGCGATCTCCGCCTCTGCTGCCACTTGAGCGCCGCCGGCTCGACCGCTGGCCAGATGGTGCAGTACGCCTCGCTCGCCATCAGCGCCGGCATGGCTAATGTCGTCGCCTGCGTCTTCGCCGACGCGCCGCTCGCGCCCGCGGGCGGCAAGGGCTCCGACGCCTACGGCCGCATGCGCTCGCTCACCGGTCTCGCCGGCCTCAGCGCGCACTATGGCTTCTTCGGCGCGAACACCGGCTACGCCCTCGCCGCGCGACGCCACATGTCGCTTTACGGCACGAAGAGCGAGCAACTCGGCGCGATCGCCGTGAGCAACCGCAAGTATGCGGGCATGAACCCGCGAGCGGTCTACAAGGAGCCGATCACCATCGAGGACTACCACGCATCGCGCTACGTCGTCGAGCCCTTCCACCTCCTCGACTGCTGCATGGTGAACAACGGCGCCGTCGCCGTGATCGTCACCTCCGCCGAGCGCGCGCGGTCGCTGAAGCAGCCGCCCGCCTACGTGCTCGGCATGGGCCAGGGCCATCCCGGCAACCCGAAGCGCGCCGGCTTCGAGAACGAGGTGAACACCGGCGCCGTCCGCGCGAAGGAGACCGCCTTCAAGATGGCGGGTATCACCACCAAGGACGTCAACGTCTGCGAATTCTACGACTGCTACACCTACACGACGTTGGTCACCCTCGAGGATTACGGCTTCGCCAAGAAGGGCGAAGGCGGCCCGTTCGTCGCCACCGGCGCGCTCGCCCCTGGCGGTTCGCTGCCGACCAACACCGGCGGCGGCCAGTTGTCCGGCTACTACATGTGGGGCATGACCCCAATTTCTGAAGCCGTCATCCAGACGCGCGGCCAGGGCGGCCAGCGCCAGTCCCCCAAGCACGACGTCGTCCTCGTCAGCAGCCAGGGCGGCATCCTCGACCACCACGCCTGCCTCGTCCTCAGCCCCCACAAAGCGAAGAAGTAGCAGTCATGGCCACGATCGGCACCACGTATCGCTCTCTCCCCTTGAGGGAGAGAGCAGGGAGTGAGGGGTGAAGCCCCCGATGAGCACCAGCCCCCGACCACGCACCGACGCACCGCGACTTGCCCGTCGCAAACCAAACGTACTCGCGAATGTAAGGCGCCTTCGTCGCCCGCAGACGCCGAGCGAAGCGAGGCTCTGGTCTCGCCTACGTGATAGTCGCTTGCTTGGCGCAAAGTTCCGCCGTCAGCATCCGATCGGCCAATATATTGTTGACTTCGTCTGCCTTGAACAGAAGGTTGTGATCGAAGTTGACGGTAGCCAACACTCGGAGGATTCCGCGATTGCGCACGATGCAGAGCGAACAGCATGGCTGGAAGGCACAGGCTATCGCGTGCTGCGTTTCTGGAACAACGACGTGTCCGGCAACCTCGATGGCGTCTTGGAAACGATCCGTGCAGCGTTAGGCAAATGAACAACGCCCCGAACGGCACCACCACTCGAATAAGGAGTACCCCATGACCACCCAAACCCCCAAACCCACCCGCCCCATCCCCGACATCGACGACGCCTGGCGCCCCTTCTACGACGGCGCCAAGCGCGGCGAGTTGATGATCCCGCGCTGCACCGCCTGCAAGACCTGGCTCGCGCTCGCCGCAGCCATCTGCACCGAGTGCCTCAGCGACAAGATCGAGTGGGCGAAGGCGTCGGGCAAGGGCAAAGTGTTCACCTTCGCCCTGATGCACCAGCAATACCACCCCGGCTTCGCCCCCGAAATCCCCTACAACATCGCCGTCGTCGAACTCGCCGAAGGCCCGCGCATCAACACCAACCTCGTCGGCATCAAGAACAGCGACATCAAGGTTGGGATGCCCGTGGTAGCGACGTTCGAGAAGTTGAACGACCAGATGAGCGTGCCGAAGTTCAAGCCGGCGTAGGGTCA
>JACQEE010000159.1 GCA_016200725.1 Chloroflexota bacterium | reverse complement strand
ATGAATCCACGGCAGTCATGAGTTCGATGAACTTCTATAACCACTCGGCTGAGAATTCACGAGAGATCGCCATGGTGATTACTGACCTTCCGAGTCAGAAGGTGGTACGGGACTACGTGAACGACCGCCTCGTACCCGCAGCGAAGCCGTGGTCGAGCAATCATGCGCCAGCAGCGGCGAGCCCCTCTTACGTTGGAAGGCATAGCGCTGCTACTGAATTAGGAGCCTGCGTCCGATGCGGGCGTCAGATTGAGTTCAACCCCAACAAGCCCTTGTGCCCGCACTGCTACGAAAGTTGGGGCGACCATCAAAACCCCGATTACCCAGAAAAATTCTGTCATTCCTGTGGGAATCGTGACACCGTTACATATGCCAAACCTCTTTGCCGGAAATGCTTCAAATCCATGTAGCTCGGATCGGTTAGGTCGTCCCCCTTCTCAAATCCGCGAATTCCGAAGGGCGGTTGTTTGCCATGCCATTGCCCTAAGAGGCCATAGCCTGCCCGTCGCGTTCCCCTTGCTGCCGGCCTCATTACCGCCGATGGACGGAAGAATCCCAGCCCCACATCCGTGCCACTCGGCCCTTGTAGCCATATGCTACATTGTATGTAGAGGAACCCTACATCGATTGGCTAGACTCGTCCCGGACCGTCGTCGCTGCCGCACCCCCATTCGCCCCACTCCACCTGACGCATTGTCCCCAACACGCACTCCTTCAGCTTCGATGTTGGCGCCTGCGACCCCTGTCGCCCTTCAGACGCTCAGCGAAAAACTGCCAAATTGCCGCGAATTGCCGTGGCCGCTTCAGTTGGAAGGGGGAAGGTTGGCGCGACGAACGGGAGGGTTTGGCCCGGCGAGGGGGAAGGTTGGTGCGGGCGGAGGGGGGACTTGCGGGAGGGTCGTACCTGGGAATCCCGCGACGTCCTTGCCAGCCCAGTCGTGGCGCATCGCCGACTCACCCCGTCGCTCTTGCCCTCTCCATCTGTGATGGAGAGGGTTGGGGTGAGGCGCGAGGTCCTACGCCTTCGTCCCAGCCTTGAGCGCCTCGGCGAGGCGTGACGCCTCCCGCTGCCGGAACGCCACGTTCACCTGCAACTTCTCCAGGTGCTGCTCGACCATCAGCCGCCCCTGCGGCACCTCGTGCTCTTTGAAGAAGGCGAGCACCTCGCTGGCGACCTCTGGCTTGGAGAGCGCGCGGACGCCGGAGAGCATGCGCGGGATGGTGTTGCTGGGGAACTTCTCGTTGCACACCTTCCAGTTGTCGCGCACGAAGCGCCAGGCCGCGACCCCGTGGTCGTGGTTCATCATCGCGTAGGCCATCTGGAACGGCGCGTCCTGCGTGCGGATCTCCCCGTTGAGGCACATCGCCAGCGAACGCTCCATCTGCTTCGCCGTCGGGAACTCCGGCAGCAGGTGGAGGTAGCGCATCTCCTCCTGCGGAGTCGCCGCCGCCTTGAACCGCTGCACGAAGGTGTCGTAGTCGCCATCGCTGCCGGCCGCAGCAACCGCCGAGGCCGCCGCAGCCGCGACGTTGGGGTCGACCGAACCAGGGTGGGTCACGTACCGCGCGTGGACGGCGCGCGCCTTCGACTGCGTCGCGGTGTCGTTGCCCAGCACAGCCATGCCGCCGATCACGAGCGAGCGCAGCTCGCGCGTCCGCTCCGCCTCGCCCGCCTTCGGCTCCCAGCCGAGGCGTTCCAGCGCAGGCGCGAACAACTCGCGGGTCTGGGCAGCCAGATGCTTGCGCGGCGCGCCATCGAGTATCCGGTCGATCTGGCCGAGGCAGCCGGAGATGAGGCGCCAGACGTCGACGTCGCTCTCATCGCGGAAGCCGTGGACGAGGCGCAGGAACTCGGCGGCGCTGCGGCGTCCCGAGAGAACGGAGGCCCACAGGTCGTCGATGAGGCCGTAACGCTCGACCGGATCGAGGCTGGCAATACGCGCGACCACACGGTCGAGCAACTCCGGCGCATACTCGACCCGATAGAAGCCGTAGCCGCCCGCATTGGCCACGACATAGGCCGGCTCCTTCGCCAGGTGTACGTCCGTGGCAGGCCCCTCGAGCAGGTCGCGCTTCTCGGCAGCCTTGCCGTGCTCGCCAACGCGCAGCACGAGCGGCACCGACCACTTCTGCGAAGCGGCGCTCTTCGGCTCGTTGAACCGGAACAGGTGTTGGTCGACGTGGAGCGACTTGCCCCCGTCCTTCGGCGTCACGCTGATCATCGGGTAGCCGCCCTGGAAGATCCACGAGTCCATGATGCGCCGCACCGGCTGCCCCGTGACCTTCTCGATGGCGTCCCACAGGTCGGTCGTCTCGGTATTGCCGTAGCGATGCTCGTTGAGGTAGCGCCGGATGCCGTCGCGGAAGCCTTCCTCGCCGAGATACTGCTCGAGCATGCGGAGCAGCGACGCGCCCTTCTCGTAGGTGAGGACGTCGAACATCCCCTCGGCGTCCTGCGGCGAGACGACCGGGTATTCGATAGGCCGCGTGCTGGCGAGCGAGTCGACGTCGAAGGCGGCGGAGCGTTCCAGGCTGAACTGCGCCCAGCGCCGCCACTCGGGCTTGAACGCGGCCACGCACGAAGTGCCCATGAACGTAGCGAAGGCCTCGTTGAGCCAGAGGCCGTTCCACCAGCGCATCGTGACGAGGTCGCCGAACCACATGTGCGCCATTTCATGCGCGACCACGTCGGCGACGCGGGTCAGTTCACCCTGCGTGGCGCGCTGCCGGTCGACGAGCAGCGCCGTCTCGCGGAACGTGATGCAGCCCAGGTTCTCCATCGCTCCGGCGGCGAAGTCCGGGACGGCGACGAGGTCCAGTTTCTGCGCCGGGTAGGGAATGCCGTAGTACTTGGCGAAGAAGCGCATGGAAAAGGCGCCTATCTCGACGGCGAACGGAACGAGATTGGCCTTGCCGATCGGGTGGACGATGCGCAGCGGGATGCCATCGACGTCGACAGGCTTCGTCGCCTCGAACGGCCCGATGACGAAGGCGACGAGGTAGGTGGACATCTTCATCGTGTCGGCGAAGCGGACGGTGCGCCTGCCGCCGCGCCGCTCGTCGGAAACCACCGGAGCGTTCGACACAGCGAAGAGGTCTCCCGGGACGACGAGTGTCACGCCAAAGACGGCTTTCAGATCGGGCTCATCGAAGCATGGGAAGGCCTTGCGCGCATCGGTCGGCTCGAACTGCGTCGTGGCGATCGTGTGCTGGACGCCCTTGTCGTCGCTGAAGGTGGAACGGTAGAAGCCGTGCAGTTTGTCGTTGAGGATGCCCCGGAAGCGGATGTGCAGTTTGTGCAACCCCGGCGTCGCCTTCCGCTCGAGTGTGATCGTCGCCCGCTCAGTCTTCGCATCGAGCGCGATGCCCCTCGACGTGATGCGAGCGCCGCTCGACGGCTCGAGCCACGCCTCGTCGATCTCCATCTCCTTCGCGTTCAGCACCACAGAGTCGGTGGCCTCGGTCACGGCAACAGCGATGACCTCGGACCCGGCGAAGACAGCGCGGTCGAGGTCAGGCTCCAGTGTGAGGTCGTAACGTTCAGGAACAACGCTTCGCGGCAAGCGATATGGATTGGAGGAGGATACGGGCACGGAAGTCTCCTTGAGTTGCGAAACAGCGGTTGAGAGAGCCCCGGGATACGCGCTGCGCGCCTCCCATTACACCAAAGGAGAGCGTCCGGGACAAGTAACAAATGCAGTAGGTTCAGCGCCAGCGTCGCCGCTCTCCAAGGAGGAGTGGCTTCGAATCGCGTTGGGCCCCCGCCTTCTGGTACAATAGGAGCGATTCCCCTTGTCGAGCGGCCTTATTTTGCCGCCTTGGAGCAGAAGGGACATCTCCGCCACTCATGAGTCCACGGAATAGAACTCGCTTTGAAGACCGGCGGCCACCGCCGACGCAGGCCCCGGTGCGCGAATTCGAGCCCGGCCTGCCCCCTGGCACACCGGTCAAACTGCCTGCCACCATTACCGTGGCAGACCTGGCGGCTCGGGTGCACCAGAGCGGCATCGACGTCATCAAGCAGTTGATGCGCAACGGCGTGATGGCCAACCTCACTCAGGCCGTCGACTTCCCGACTGCGGCGCTCATCGCCCAGACGTTTGGCCTGAAGCCGGAGCCGGAAGTGGCGCAGGCGCGGGCGGTCGTGGCACAGGCAGCTGAGGCGGGCAAGGACGAGAACCTCGAGCCACGCCCGCCGGTAGTAACCATTCTTGGCCACGTCGACCATGGCAAGACGTCCATCCTCGACTACATCCGCAAGGCGAAGGTGGCCGAGTCGGAGGCTGGGGGCATCACGCAGAAGATCGGCGCCTACCAGGCCTTCGTGAACGGCAGGGCAATCACCTTCATCGACACTCCAGGCCACGAGGCGTTCACATCTCTGCGAGCGCGGGGCGCACGGGTAACCGACATCGCTGTGCTGGTGGTCGCTGCGGACGAT
>JACQEE010000158.1 GCA_016200725.1 Chloroflexota bacterium | reverse complement strand
CGTCCTCCGTTTCTCCTGGTCGACCGCATTCTGGAACTGGAACCCGGCGTGCGCGCGGTCGGCCTCAAGCAGTTCATGCCGGACGAGTTCTACTTCAAGGGCCACTTTCCAGGAAACCCCATCGTCCCCGGCGTGCTGATGATCGAGGCGATGGCGCAGGTCGGCTGCGTGGCCATCCTGACGATGCCTGAGCATCGCGGGAAGTTGGTCTACTTCGCAGCGATCGACAACGTGCGCTTCCGCCGGCCGACGACGCCGGGCGACACGGCGCGGCTCGAGGTGTCGCTGACCAAGATGCGCGGGCACATCGGCAAGGGCGCAGCGAAGGCTACTGTCGACGGCGAGCCGGTCGTCGAGGCTGAACTCACTTTCGCGATCGTCGACCAACCCGCTCAAGCGGCCAAGACCTAACCATGCTCTCCACCATCTTTCTTTCCATCGCCGCCTACGCCTGGGGATCGATCCCCATCGCCTACCTCGTGGTGTGGGCGATCAAGGGCGAGGACATCCGCTCGTATGGCAGCGGATCGGTCTCCGGCTCGAACGTCGGCGAGGTGATCGGCAAAGGATGGACGCTGCCCGTAGGGATCGCCGATATCTTCAAGGGCGCGGCGCCGGTGTGGATCGCGCAGGCGGCTGGGCTCAGCCTGAGCGAGCAGATGGCCGTGGGCATCGTCGGCGTCGTTGGGCACAACTGGTCGATGTTCTTAGGGTTCCAGGGCGGCCGGGGACAGGCGACGATCATCGGCGTGCTGCTGGCGGCGGCGCGGCTCGAACTTCTACTGTTCACGATCATTGCGCTCTTCGGCTACACGTTCACCAGCAACGTGCCCGTGTGGATGGGCATCTCCACGGCGCTGTTGCCGTTCTGGTCCTGGCTGCTGCACGACGACACGCTGGTCCTGCCCAATGCCATGATGGCCGGGTTGCTCTTTCTCAAGCGGCTGACCGCAAACTGGGAGCCGATGCCGAAGCAGAGCTGGGCGAAGGTGCTCGTGCTTCGTTTCGTCCTTGACCGAGACACTACCGACCGCAAAGCGTGGGTCCACCGACGGGCTCCGGACAGCACACCGACACCCCCAGCACCGACGCCTCCATCGAACTCTTCCGCAGAGGCGTAGAAAGCGAGCGCTGGCGCGGCGAGCCGCGCCGCGACATCATGCAGTGTTCTACCCATCCCGACGTCGAAACGCGGTTGACCTGCCAGCGCTGCGAAAAGCCGATCTGTCCCCGCTGCATGGTGCAGACGCCGGTAGGCTATCGCTGCCGCGAGTGCGCGCGCGTCCAGAAGAACCCGCTGACGACGCTCAAAGGCCAGGAGGCAGCGCAAGTACTCGCAGTGGCTGTTGCGGTGGCTTTTGCAGGCGGCATCGCCTGGGGATTGATCAAGCCGCTGTTCGGCCTGCTCTCCATCATCGCCGCCCTCGGCATCGGCTACGCCATCGCCGAGGTGATCAGCCGCGCCGCGAACCGGCGGCCAGTGTCGTATCTGCCGCTCATCGCCGCGGTGGCCGCGCTAGGCGCCTTTCTCATCGGCAACGTGGCCGACTGGATCTTTTGGATCGAGGTGAGACATCTCGTCGTTGGGCCAGGAGGCAGCGTGCTAATCGCCACTGAAAAGGCCCCGCTCAGCGAAGCCATTAAGCACGTCTTCGATTTCAGCGTGCGCAACACGACGTGGAGCGTGCTCTCGATGCTGCTCTCGGTCGCTGTGGCCTATTATCGCTTCCGGTGATAGCGGCTGCGCGCGCACTTTGGCCAAATGAGCGCGCCACGATCGACAAACAATCGTGGCCCTGTTTAAGCGAAATATCCCGCAGTTTACGCGGGGTTCTTGCGGGGACGGCCGCGGCGACGAGGGCCGTCCTTCACCCAGAAGTAGACCTCATTCTGGCCACGCTTTACCACGAGCGCTTTATTGAGGCTTTTTGCCGCGGCCGTGAGGCGCCGTCGCACGGCGCGAAGACTCTCGCTCGAACTGGCAATCAACTTGCCGGCTTGGCCGGGCTGTACTTTCTGAATATACTCGCGATATTCGCGCAGGATTTCCTGCTGCCTTGGAGTCCCGCTTTTCATCTTGGCCTCACTGAGAGACATGACCTCGAACTTTGCCATGAAGAAACTCCTTTTCTCGCCTCAAACATTTCGGTTATTTCTAAATAATCTGACGCGTCAGCGCACTCGTTTAGCATTATACCTCTTGGGGCCAAACAACCCCGACTAATGCGCACACACTAAATGCTGAACCGACAACGCATCCGGCTACAGCAGGCTCCTACATGACAGAGCCTGACGGAGGGGGGCGTGACACCATCATCGCCAACGGTGGCAGGCCGTTCACTAGTGAGTTGGAGTTCTAGAATCCTGACGACGTAGGGGACGAGGGGCCCGGAGGGGACGGATGCTGGCCCTGGCGTGGGCTGTCTCCAGCAGGAGGCTGCTGGGTAGCTCCAGCCTCGCTACCGCCGAAGCGGCCTCGGCCGCCACGGCGCCGACGCCGTCGCGGGGCGCCACCAGCGACTGGGCCGCCGCCGCCAGCCGTGGCTTGCTTATGGCCGCTAACCCACAGGTCCTTGAAGAATTCCTGATCGAAGAAGTGGCGGTCGTCGGCGATCTGCGCCATTTCCGTGGAGAGGTTGACCGGGAAAGCGGCGATCTCGACGTGCTTGCCCATGTTCTTGACAGTCTTGACCGCGTACGCGAAATCGCCGTCGCCGCTGACAACGATGGCGACGTCGTAAAGATCTTCCCACGCGTAGTGGAGCAGATCGGTGGCGAGCATGATGTCCACGCCCTTTTCGACCAACTGATCGCCACGGTATTTCGTCGTGCCGAGGCGGACTTCAAAGCGCGGGATCTTATAGAGGCTAGCGAGGAACTTCTGCTGCTCCGACGCGCCTTGCTGGCGCTCAGCATCCTGGAGGATGTTGTAGTAGTAGGTGCGGTAGAGCGTGCGCCCCGCTAGCAACCTGTAGACGAAGCCTTCGAAGTCGAGGTCGGCGCGGCGGCAGTTCTCTTCCAGGCTGTGATAGAGATTGCTACCATCGATGAAGACGGCAACTCTGTCATGCTCACTCAAGATACGAAACCTCATTCATGGGTATATACATAGAGTGTCATCATAGCATGGACTCT
>JACQEE010000157.1 GCA_016200725.1 Chloroflexota bacterium | reverse complement strand
TGCCGGCGTTGAAGGCCGCCGACGGGACCGTGAAGGAGGCGGTGATGCTGCCGTTCGAACCAGAGATTGGGCTCTGGGTCGTCAGGATGCCTGCCGCGTTCGACACGGTGATCGTGACCGGCGTATTGCCGAGCCAGCCCGCACCGGTGATGGTGAAGGTTGAACCGACGTTACCGGTCGCGCTCGAGAGCGTAACCGTGGGCTGCGTGACCGTGAAGCTGGAGAAGCCTTGCGTCAGGGCCGCGCTGTTGTCTGTTGCGGTGATGGTGTTTGCGCCAACCGCCGCATTGTTCGGGACAGTCAGGTTCGTGCCGGCAAGGTTGCCGCCCGTGACCTGGATCTGACCGGCCACACCGAGGGTCGTCGGGCTGCCCGTCGGCAGTTGTGCTGCCGTGTTCCAGGCGACCGCGCCGATCAGAAGGTTGCCGACCGTGATGCCCGTCGCCGGGGTCACAGTGTCGAAGCCGCTGCCGCTGACCGAGACCACCGTGCCGCGCGGGCCCGAGGTCGGGGAGATCGACAGCGTGCCGGCAGGAGCCGTGAGCGTGAAGGCGTTCGCGCCTTCCGTGTTCACCGCGTCTACGCCAAGCACCTGCGAGAAGATGGTGTAGGTGCCTGCGGCGACGCTCGGCCAGTTCGCGCCGGCGACATCCTTGCCCGCCGTGAACGTAGCCGTGAAGTTACCGTTGCTGTCCGTCGAGTAGCCCTGGGCGATGATCGTGCCCACGTTGGCGCTGACGATCACCTTGACGTTGTTGTTCGCCGCGGCCGCAGGCGTATTGCCGGCTGGGTAGCCAGCGCCCGTGACTGTGACGATCGTGCCCACAGGCCCGCGGTTCGGGGTAGCCGTCAGCGAAGGCCGGGTCACTACCACCGTCGCCTGGCCCACGTTGGCAGCGGCGTCGGTGACCTGGATGACCTGCGTCCCGAAGAGGCGGCCGCCGCCGAGAATCGTCGGGTCGCTCGGGATCCTGATCAGGAGGGTGAAGTCGTCGCTCGGGGTCGCGCCGTCGTCGAACGAAAGGTCGACAAAGGCCGTGGCGATCGCGCCGCCGTTCACAGAGATGAAGTTGGCAGCGACAAGAGCTGCGCCACCGAACGTGATGTTCCCCAACGCGCCGATGCTGCTGAGGTTGCCGAAGTTGCGGCCGTTCAGTTGAATCGTCTGGCCGGCGATCACGCTCGCCGGGCTGCCCTGGACCGTCATGTTGGGCAGCAGGGTGAGGAGCGCAGGCGCGGACGACTGCACGTTGCCCGTGCCGTCACGGACAGAGACCGCTGCGCCCGCCGGGCTCGAGCCCGTGCGGATCGCATTGATGGTGAACGAGCCGGTCGCGTCCGTCGTGCTGGAACCGCTGGCCGGGCCGCCGCTCACCGAGATGTTCGAGTTCGCCGAGAAGCCCACGCCCGTGATTACCACCACGGCGCTCTGCGTCTGGGCGGTCGTGCTCAGGCTGATCTGAGCAGTCACCACCAGGCCCACCGTCGCGGTAACGACTGTCGGCGAGGCCGTCGTGCTCAGGCTCACGTAGTACGGGCCGCCCACAGAGGCGTTGGTGGTGCTGAAGCCGCCCGCGCTCGCCTTGACAGGCGTCTTCACGCCCGCGAGCTGGGAGACTACGATGTTCAAGTTGGTGCCTGCAGGAACGAGGGCCGGGTTCACGATGGTGAGCGTATTGCCGTTCACCGAAGTGTTCGCGCCCGTCGCGCTGACGGTCACGGTAGCAACCGTGACCAGCGTGCCGGAAATCGTCGAAGGAACGGTCGTGCCGGCCGGGAACGTCACGCTGATCGCGTCGCCCGCAGCCGTTGCCGTGCCGAGGATCGCCTGGATGGTCCACTGCGCAGCGGTGTTCGCCGTGTTCGGCGAGACTACCGCTTGGCCGGGACCAGCCACGGTGTAGGCGCCTGAGGCCGTCGCGCCTTCAGGAGTGACGTTGCCAAGTGTAGCCACTGTCAAGGTTAGTGCGGTACTGCCAGTTGTTGGGTTCACCACAGCGGCAGCGGTCTTGAACAGGATGGTGACCGCACCGGAGGCCGCCACAATCACGGGCGACGTGACGGTCACCGCCTGGCCGGCGACAGTTTGCGCCACCGTGGTGTCCGTGCCGTTGACGCTCACGTTACCGGCAGTAAGGACGGTCGCTGCTGAGACAGTAGTGCCCGCCGGGAATGTCACGACGAACGTGTTGCCGACTGCCATCGCATTGCCAGCCGCGGCGCCCACCGTGAACGCGATGCTGTACGACGAGGCGGCTCCGACGTTGGTGCTGCCCAACGTCACGACAGCCGCAGAAAGAGCGCTTGCAGGCGCCACAGGCACCAGAGCGCTGACGATGCCCGCCACGAGGGCGGCCACCACTCCTACTCGAAGGAACTTTGATCTAATCCTCATTCCAATCCTGCTCCTTTCTCTCTTGGGCTCAGGCAGGGGTTCTTTCATGTGAGTGTTCACGTGTTGTTGTGTTTACCCGTCATACCTGAGTGTTATCCACCTTTCCATTTGGCTGGCATCCCGCGGCAACGTGGAGCCATGCAACCTCCTTATTTCCGGACTTCGCCCTTCATCCTTTGTCAGACGCTCCTTGCGGAGCATGTCTTAGGATTCAAGCAACATCGGCCCTGCAACCGCAAGGCCTCAGCAATGCTAGCGCAAGTGTCAACGCCCGTCAACGCCTTCCACCATCCTCTGTCTCCCTCGCCCCATATCTGGGGCGGGTGCGCGGCCCTCGAACCACTCTTTCGATTGTAGCCCTGAACCATCGCTCTGTCAAAGGTTCTAAACCAGTTCAGAATAATAGTATGCCTCCCGCCCCGCAATTGTCAAGTTGAGCACCCGCCCTTTCTGCCCAATCGTCGACGAGCCTCAAGGCAAAAACCCCAGCCGGGTCGTGCTGGCATTAGGAAGAACGCTCGGCACCGTCCAACGTCAGCCCCCTACGCCAACGTAGCCTCTTCACGCGCGCATATGAGTGCTAGAATCGGCAAAAGAGACGCCTCGTCCTGGCTACCCCTCGCCGCGACTATCGCCATGATCCCTATCCGCCTGCAACTTCGCAACTTCATGTGCTACCGCGATGACGTGCCGCCACTCGTGCTCGACAGCCTCCACGTCGCCTGCCTCTGCGGCGAGAATGGCGCGGGCAAGTCCGCCCTCCTCGACGCGATCACCTGGGCCCTCTGGGGCAAGGCCCGCGCCGATTCCGACGACGACCTCATCGCCCTCGGCCGCCAGGAGATGGAGGTCGAACTCGTCTTCGACGTCGCCGGCGACCGGTACCGCGTCGTACGCAAACGCGAGCGCGGTGCCGGCAAGAAGGCGGGCAAATCGCTCCTCGAACTGGAAGTCGCCACCAGCGCCCCCGTTCGCCCTGAGCCTGTCGAAGGGCCGGGCGCAGCCCAAGGCTTCCGCGCCATCACCGGCAACAACACCCGCGAGACGCAGCAGAAGCTCATCGCTCTCCTTCACCTCGACTACGAGACCTTCGTGAACAGCGCCTTTCTGCTCCAGGGCCGCGCCGACGCCTTCACCGTGAAGTCCGCCGGCGACCGCAAGCAGGTGCTCGCCGAAATCCTTGGCCTCGGCTACTACGACCGCCTGGAGCGTCGCGCCCGCGACCAGGCCGGCGTCCGCCGTGCCGATCGCCTCGCTTTGCAAGGAGCGCTCGAAAGCATCGAGGCCGAACTCGCGCGTCGCCCCGCCTACGAGCAGCGCGCCGCCCAGGCCCGCGAGTCCCTCGCCCAGAGGGAGGGCGAGGCACAGGCGGCCTCTGCCGAACTCGACCGCCTCCGCGCAGCGAAGCAGGCGCTCGACCAGCAGGCCGCCTCGCTCAAGGAACTTCGCCGCCGCAACGACGAAGCCCACCGCGACCTCGAGCGCCTTGAGCAACAGGCGGCTACCCTCGACCATGAGATCGCCGCCTTCGAAGCGGTCGCGCGTGAAGCCAAGGCCATCACCGCTGGCTATACCCTCTTCGTGGACGCGCGCGAGCGCAAGGACCGCCTCGACGAAGCAGCGCGGGCATACGTTGAGCAGTCCGAGCGCGTCGCCTCCCTCGAGCGCGAGATCGCCGCAGCCCGAGCGAAGATCGAACGCGACGAGAGTGTCCT
>JACQEE010000156.1 GCA_016200725.1 Chloroflexota bacterium | reverse complement strand
GCCGACCCACAAGGCTAGGTCGCGCATTCACTAAGCTCTTCGGCTTCGCTCAGGGCATCACCAGGTCTAGAGCCGTCGCCCTGCGCCGCCGCCATCGACAGGGATGTAGGCGCCGGTGACGTAAGAGGAGTCGTCGGAGGCGAGGAAGAGGGCAACGCGCGCGATTTCCTCGGGCTCGCCGATGCGGCCGAGGGGCGTGCCTGCGGCGATGCGCTTGAGGGACTCGGCGCCGCCGGAGTAGACGCCCTGGTGCTTGTTGAGGCGCGGCGTATTGATAGGACCTGGGCAGACAGCGTTGCAGCGGATGCCCTTGGGGCCATAGTCGAGGGCGATGGACTTTGTGAGGCCCATCACGCCGTGCTTGGAAGCGGAGTAGGCGGCCTGGTTCTCGGAGGAGGAGAGGCCGAGCGTGGAGGCGACATTGACGATGACGCCGCCGCCATTCTTGAGCATCTCGGGGATGGCGTTCTTCGCCGTGTAGAAGTAGCCGGTGAGGTTGGTGTCGATGGTGCCCTGCCACTGCTCCTCGGGCATCTCGGCGACAGTCTCGGGAACGGGGCTATCGGGGCGGTTGCGCGCGGCGTTGTTGTAGAGGATGTCGAGGCGGCCGTAGGTCTGCACGGTGCGGCGGATCAGCGCCTTGACCTGATCGAGTTTGGAGACGTCGCACTCGGAGAAGGTGGCCTGGCCGCCCGCGGACTTGATGATGTCGACGGTCTTAGTGCCGCCCTCGGCGTTGATGTCAGCGACGACAACCTTGGCGCCTTCCTTGGCGAAGAGCATCGAGACCGCTCGCCCCTGTCCCGATCCCGCACCCGTGACCACGGCGACCTTGCCTGCGAGTTTCATACGCCGCTCCTGGGAAGAGAATTAACCACAAAGCACACAAAGAAGAAGTTTCATTTATTTCAAGAGGGAGAGGAGCATAGCAAGGGGTGTGTGGGGAGTCAACGAAGGGGAGGGGAGGAGTTCTCTCACCACAAAGACCACAAGAGAGACACCAAGCGGGGTTTGATGATTGTGAGGAAGAACGTGGCAGGGGCGTCCGCCCAAGTGGACGCCCCTGCCCGTAGTGCTTACTGGATGGCGAAGGTGATGGAGACGCTGACGGTCACGTCGAGCGTACCAGCATCGATGGGCGTGGCGACGAAGCCGCCGGCCACGTCGGCGCGACCCGCGAGCGGCGCGGGCGCAAATCGCACAGGCGAGCCACCTTGCACACTGATGCTGATGGGCTTCCCGAGGGTGACTCCGGTTGCCTTGGCGGCCTGCTGGGCCTTTGCGACAGCGTCTTGGAAGGCGAGGTCACGCGCCTGTGTCTCGATCGGCTTGGGGTTCTCGACGCTGAAGTTGATGCCATTGAAGCGGATCGCGTCGCCCCCGGCCTTGGTCGCATCGTCAATGACTTTGCCGACCTTGGCCAGGTCGCGGATCTTGGCAGTCACGGAGTTGGAGACCATGTAGCCAGTGATGACCTGGTCGGTCTGGCCCGGGAAGGCCGGGGGAATGCGCGGCTTCGCGGTGTAGATAGGCTGGATCGAGAAGTTCGTCGTCTTGATGTCCTTGTCGGCAACACCATTGTCCTTGAGAGACTTCGCGACGGCGTCCATCGCCGCAGCCGCTTGATCGCGAGCCTGCGCCACCGTCGTCGCCTGGGCCTGTACGCCCAAGGAGAGGGTCGAGATGTCAGGCGTAACAGTGATGGTGCCGGAGCCATCGACGAAGATGCCGGTCTGCTGATTGTTGCCAATCACGGGCACGGACGCCTGGCGCTGGACGTTAGCGAGGTCGGCGCTCGGTGGGCTGCCACTGCTGGGGTTGGCCGTGGAGGTTGAGCCGCCGCCCGAGCAGGCAGCAGCGGTGAGGACGGCGACCAGCGCCACGGCGACGAGGGGAATGAACACTTTCGGTCTAGAGAACTGCATGGTACTGACTCCTTCTTTCTTTAGCCGCGCTTGGCGCGGGCCCTTTGGAATTGCCAGAGAGTAGCGGTGAGGCATAGTCCGGTGAGCGCCCCAGCCGTGATCTGCAGCGGCAGCCAGGGGAAGCGGTCCGTGCGAGTCGCGATGGGCTCGACCATCACCGTGCCGGGGATGTCTTTCCCGGCGGGCGTCGCTTCAGCCAACGGCGGCACAGGGGTCGCGGCTGGCGACGTTGCAGTCGCCTGCGTTGCCGCGAGTGATCGTGGTGCGGCGGGCACGAGTGAACTCCCGCTGTCCGTGCTCTTCGCGCCTGTGACACCCGCAGGGCCAGCCGGACCAGCCGGAACCGCTGCTCCAACCGGCTGTTGCGTCGGGCTCGGCTGGATGGCCGACGGGGCACTGCTCGGCGCAGAGGCGGCGGAATGCTCGCGGTCGAAGAGGCCAAACGCGCCGCCAGCCAGCGTGAAGACGAGGAACATCGCCGCGGCGCTCGCAGCCACGGGCAACGCGAGCCGCACCCATCCACTCGATGCCGGGCGAGGCGGGCGCGCATCCGCCATCGCAGGCGTCAAGGTGAAGGAGCGGGTCGGCTGCACGCGGGGCAGTTGTCGCAGCATAGCCACCGTCTGACGCAGGGCCTCGAGTTCACGTCGCCCATCGTCGGATTCGGCGAGCAGCCGCTCCACGGCGGCCCGCTCGGCGTGCGAGAGACGCCCATCGAGATAGGCCGACAGGAGTTCCTGCCGACGATCCTTGCGCTTGCGGAATAGGCCAAACATCACGTAACCCTCACTTAGCAAGACGGAGGCTGGGCGGCAAAAGTTCCTGCTTGCTGGAAAAGTGTTCGCGCACCCTAGCCCGGGCTCGGGCTAGACGCGACTTGACGGTGCCGACGTTGGCGCTCGTCGCCTCAGCGACTTCCTCGTACGAGAGGCCTTCGACGTCGGCGAGGAGCAGGACGGCGCGCTGATCGGGAGGCAGCGTAGCGATGGCGCGCTGGATTTCGCGGCCCAGTTCGGCGCTGATCGCCTGATCTTCGGGCGAGCGTTGGGTCGAGGCTGGTTCCCACGCGGTGTTATCGAGCATCGCGTCGAGGGATGAACCGGCGTGTCGCTTCGCGGCGCGGAGTTGGTCGTAGCAGGCGTTGGTGGCGATGCGGAGGAGCCAGGCGCGGAAGTGTTCGCCGCGAAACGATTTGATGTTGCGGAAGGCAGCGATGAACGCCTCCTGCGCAGCATCCTCGGCGCCGGCGCGCGTGCCCAACATGCGATAAGCCAGGCTGAACACCTGGCCCTGGTAGGTCTCGACGAGCCGGTTGAAGGCATCGAGGTCGCCTTCGCGGCTACGGCGGATAAGTTCCGCTTCCATGGATTCAGGTGCTACGACAGGGGTGGTTGAAAGCGTGAGCAGTGTAGCACGACCTAACCCCAACCCTTCCCTAAAGGGAAGGGGGAAAGCCAGTCAACGCTTGAACCCACGGCCACCTGCGGAGCGTTCTCTTAATGTGATGCCCCCGAAGCGTGGGCTATAATGCTCTTCAGGTGAAGAAGGGCTCGATGTCAGAAGACCGCGACAAGGGTTGGTGGGCCAACGCCAGGGGTATCGTCACCACGATCGTCCTGGCGGGTCTCGTTTTCCTGCTCGTCAGCACCTCGTTCCAAAACTTCAAGGTGGAAGGGTCGAGCATGGATCCGAACATCCAGAACGGGGAGTTCCTCGTCGTGGACAAGGCGGCATACCGCCGCGTGTCGATCCCCGGCTGGCTCGACTGGCTGCCATTCATTGACCGGAATGGCGATGGCAAAGCAACGCCATTCGGAAGCCCGCAACGCGGGGACGTGATCGTCTTTCGGTTGTCCGCAAAACTCGAGCAACAATGTGGGCGGAATACTAGCCAAAACCTGATCAAGCGAGTCCTCGGGCTGCCCGGAGAGACGGTTGAAATACGCTTGGGAGTGGTCTACGTCAACGGCCTGCCGGTTCATGAAGACTATCTCGCGGCGGACGATTCTCCGTCGAGCCAGTTTTGGAATATGGCCTCAAGGATGGTCCCGCAGGACCACTATTTCGTATTGGGCGACCATCGTTCGGTCAGTTGTGACTCCCGAAGATGGGGGCCCCTGGAGCGGTCTGCGATCATCGGCAAGGCGTGG
>JACQEE010000172.1 GCA_016200725.1 Chloroflexota bacterium | reverse complement strand
GTTCTACAAAGAGGTGTTCGGCTGGGAGGAAATTCCTCAGTTGACGAACGATGGAAAGCGGCTCGTGCTGCGGCTGTATCGCCGCGGGCAGTTCCTGTACCTCATCTCAGGGAGCAAGGTGTCGTGGCTAAATACGCCGGACCACTTCGGCATCGAGGTGTACGACAAGGCGACGCTAGACTCGATGATTGGAAAGGCGAAGGCGTTCAAGCAGCGGCACCCCGAGGTGGAAATCATCGACGTGAAGGCGGACACGGATACGCCGACGCTGCGTCTATGGAACGCGTACGTTCGCTACCTGCTGCCGCTGATGGTTGAAGTGCAGTACTACGAAGAGAAGACGACGGCATAGCCGGGCGAGGCTTAGCCTCGCCCCTACACGGCACCGGGGCGTTGTGCGTTTTAGCGCGGCCGGAATTCGATACGCAGCGCTTCGAGAGCGCCCTTCGGCACACGGGCCTTTTCGCTGATGCGCAGGCCGGGGATCCAGAGGATTTGCTCGTTGGCGCACACCAGGGGTGCGCTGTCACGCTGCTCGCGCGGGACTTTCGCGTCGACGAAGACATCTTGTAGTTTCTTCGCGTGGGCCATGCCCAGTGGCTGAAAGCGATCGCCGGGGCGTCGCGTGCGGATGGTGAGGCGCCGGGTTGCTAAAGCGACGTCGAGCCAGACGATGTGCCCATCGTTCGCATGTCGCTCAGGCGCTGACGCTACGCGCGAGTCGAATGTCCATCCCGGGAACTTGGTGACGCCTGGGATGGCCAGCGCGACTTCGGATGGTGCGGCGGTCGGCGATACCTTTGCCTTCCGACGCAGTTCGAGGCTGCCGTAGCCGACGGCGAACTCGAGGCCATCGGGCAGAGCCAGCCGCTTGCCTGTCGCACCGCTGGCCAGTGCTGCCATGTGCGAGAGGTGCGCCTCCTCGATGCCTTGCACGTGGCCGCGTACTTCGGTGAAGGCGCGTCGCAACACCTGTATCTGGAGCGCGAGCGGAAGCGTTCGGAAGGCCACGCGATCGAGCGATAGGCCGTTGCCTTCGACACGGGCGAGTGTCTTCCAGTGCCTTGCGGCTTCCTTATCGAGGTACGACGACGATTCGCCTGCTTGCTTGGCGAGGCGAAGGATGGCGCGGTCGATCGAGGGATTGTAGCGTCGCAGGGATGGCAGCAGGTGAAGGCGGAGGCGGTTGCGCAGGAAGGCTCGAGAGCGGTTCGACTCGTCGCGGCGCGGGTGCAGGCTGTTCGCGGTGCAATAGGCTAATGTCTCGCGTCGCGATGTTGCCAGCAGCGGACGAGCCACGAGGTAATCGCTGTCGCCGGGCAATGGCGCGATGGCGTCCATGCCGCGCAGGCCGTTGATGCCGGTGCCGCGAATGAGGTGGAGGAGCACCGTCTCCACCTGGTCATCGGCCGTGTGGCCGAGCAGAACGGCCTTCGCTCCGACCTTGCGGGCGACCTCAGCCAAGAACGCATAACGCACCTCACGGGCAACGGCTTCGAGGGAGCCACCATTGCGCTTTCGGACGGCTGGCACATCGCGTCGTGTGGAAGTCAGGGGTAGGCCTAGTGATTTGCAGAGGCTGGCGACGTACTGCGCGTCGCCGCGAGACTCGCTGCGCATCGCGTGGTCAAGGTGGGCGACCTGAAGGTGGACGAGGCCAGCCGCGTGCGCGCTGTGGAGGAGGCAGACGGAATCGGGGCCACCGGAGACGGCGACGACGACAGGCTTGCCGGAGAGCGCATGCTGCTCGAGGAAGGAGGTGACTCGTCGGACAATAGCCTTCGATGCGCGGGCACGTTCGCGTGTATCCATGGCGATCGGATGGTAGCAGAAGGGCTGGGGTCGCTTGCTACCGGGCGGCGTGGGCTGCTTTGATGGCGTCCGCCAGCACGAGGCCGACGCGGTGGATAGACTCGGGATCGTCGCCAAGGCCGAGCGCGGACGTGACCTGCTCGGGGCGTCCGCTGCCTGATGGGCCGGTCGTGAGCGACATTCCGAAGGTTATGACGCCCTCGGCCGCACCCTCGATCCAGAGGTCGTGAATGAGCGCGCGGAGGTCGTAGCGCTTCGTTTCTTTGTCACGCGCGTGTTCCCAGGGTAACTCTTGCTTGTCGAGCAGGTCGGCGATTGCTTGCGCCACGGATGGCCGATCGAGGGGCGTGCGCACCTTCACGCGGTACTCGGCGAGGCGGATGGCGGACTGGACGGAGGCGGCGTCGATAGCCACATCGATGGCTTCGTAGACCTGGAGGCCGCGCGGCAACTGCTGCTCGACCTGCTTGAGGAAATAGAAGGGAGAGACGCGTCGCCGCAGATAGATATCGAGCAACTCGGATTCGCTAGTGACGCCGACGGGCAGGGCAGCGGCGATCGAGAGGCGCGGGCGCGGCGAGGTGCCTTCCGAGTAGGCGATGGGGATGCGCGCGCGTCGGAAGGCGCGCTCCCAGAGGCGCATCATGTCGAGGTGCGCGACGTATTTCAGATCGCCTTCGCGACCGTAGCGCACGCGCAGACGTTGCACGGCCATGCTAAGACCTGGTCACTTTCACGCGCTCGATTTTGACGCCGCGCATCTCGGAGATAGTAAAGCGCAGGCCATCGTAACCGATTTGCTCACCTTGGCGAGGGATCCGACCGAGTCGAGCCAGAAGGAAGCCAGCGAGCGTCTCGTACTCGCCTTCGGGCAGGCCCAGATGGAGGCGGACGTTCGCCTCTTCGAGGCGCATCGAGCCTTCGATCTGTATCGTCTTTTCGTCGATATGCTGGAAGTCGGCCTCCGTGCCCTCGTCGGTGATGTCGCCGACGATTTCGCCGACGATCTGCTGGAGCGTCAGGAGGCCGGCGATGCTGCCGTGCTCATCGACGAGGAGCACCATCGGGTCGTGCTTGCCGCGCATCTCCTTGAGCAGGTTATCGACGGGCTTGGTTTCCGGGAAGAAGTGCGCTGGACGCGAGAGGATAGCGACACGGTCCGTGTCCTTGAGGCGGCCATCGGCGAAGGCGCGGAGGATGTCGCGCACGGCGAGGATGCCGACAACGTTGTCCTGTTCGCCGTCGAAGACAGGGAAGCGCATGTGCGGCGTCTTTGCGAACACTTTCAGAAAAACGCTAAGCGTTGTAGAGCGTTCGAGCCAGACGATTTCGGTGCGCGGCGTCATAATTTCACGGGCGCGGAGGTCGGCGAAACGGATCGTCTTGTTGATGATCTCGGCCTCGGTCTCGTCGAATGTGCCCTCGGTGCGGCCGAGTTTGACGAGCGACTGCAACTCCTCTTCGCTGACGGATGGGGCGCGTCGCCGGCCACGCAGGATGGGGCGGAGCATGAAGGAGGCGCCGTGGCTGAGGACGCTGGCGAGGGGGAAGAGAGCCTTCTCGATGATTTCCAGCGGCCCGATGAACAGGAAGGC
>JACQEE010000171.1 GCA_016200725.1 Chloroflexota bacterium | reverse complement strand
CACTCGAGGACCAGTCCTTTGTGGTCGGACAGGACTTGAGCGCCTACATTGCACGCCGTGCTGTCATGACTCCATCCGACCGCGTCAGCGCCGTTCTCGCTCTCCAACAGCGCTACGCCAGACTCGAGGCGCAATCTGGTGCAGTGGATGTCCCTTCGACGGCGGCCTCCACGCACGACCTCTATCGCCAGTCGTTCGCCGCCCTTGTGCGTGCTGTTTCCGCCTTCCTCGAATTCGAGCGGAGCGGATCGAACGCCTCTCGCCTCGCTGGCAATGCCGCGCTCGACGATGCCCAGCGATATGGCAACGCTGCGCACGACTTCCTGATCGGCCTCGTACGCGAAAACAACATTGCCGTAGACGAAGTGCGGAGCGCAGCGCCGCAGGGCTAGAGAGGGGAGTCAGGCTTCGGGGCCCGCACCAGCCCGCCGATCGTTGGAAGCGGCAAGCCTACCGCTGCGAGCTACCGATCGCCGTTCCTACGTCGCCGTTCGCTGCTCCATGCCGACGTAGTCACGTTTCGCCGCGCCCGCATAGATCTGCCGCGGCCGCGCGATGCGGGTGCTTTTGTCGCCAATCATCTCTGCCCACTGTGCCAGCCATCCTGATGTGCGCGGGATCGCAAAGAGGACCGGATACATGTCCACGTCGAATCCAATCGCTTGGTAGATGATTCCTGAGTAGAAATCGACGTTCGGGTAGAGCCGCCGGCTTACGAAGTATTCGTCCTGAAGGGCGATGCGCTCCAACTCCGTAGCGATATCGATCAAGGGGTTACGCCCCACCGTCTCGAAGACTTCCTCGGCGATGCGGCGGATGATGCGTGCCCGCGGGTCATAATTCTTGTATACGCGATGGCCAAAACCCATCAACCGCTCTTCCCCGGCCTTCACGCGTTTGATGAAGTCGTAGACCTTGCTCTTGTTGCCAATGCGCTCCAGCATCCTGAGCGCGGCCTCGTTCGCGCCGCCGTGGAGCGGCCCGTAGAGTGCCCCGATCGCACCCGCAAGCGATGAGTACGGGTCGGCCTGCGAACTGCCGATGCTGCGCATCGCATTCGTGCTGCAGTTCTGTTCATGGTCAGCGTGCAGGATGAACAATACGTCGAGGGCGTGCTCGATTACTGGATTCGGCGTGTACTTTCCCTCGCTCATCTTGAAGAGCATGCGCAGGAAGTTCCCGGAGTAGGAGAGATCGTTGTCCGGGTAGACATAAGACTGGCCCAGCCGGTGCCGGTAGGCGAAGGCAGCCAGCGTCGGCATCTTCCCAATGGCCCGATAGATCTGCAGCCGTCGCTGGGCTTCGTTGGTCACATTCTTCGCGTCTGGGTAGAAGGTCGATAGCGCGGCGACGCTGCTCAGCACCATCCCCATCGGGTGTGCGTCGTAGTGGAAGCCGTCCATGAACTTGCGGATGTTCTCATGGACCAACGTGTGATGGACGATGTTGAACGTCCAATCCTCGAGTTCCTTCTTCGTCGGAAGCTCGCCGTTCACCAGGAGGAACGCGGTCTCGAGGTAGGTGCTCTTCTCGGCGAGTTGCTCGATGGGATAGCCGCGATACCAGAGTATGCCCTTGTCGCCATCGATGAACGTGATGGCGCTTTTGCACGACGCAGTGTTTTCAAAGGCGGGATCAACCGAGAGGAGGCCGAAATCGTCTTCCGAGGTTTTGATCTGGCGCAGGTCCATTGCGCGGACTGCGCCGTTCACGATGGGAATGGTATAGGTGCGCCCGGTCCGGTTATCAGTGACGGTAAGGTCGCTCGAGCCCATGGATACTGCCTGTCGTCCCGTGTCACTCGGCAGGTTGGCGGTTTTCGAACAAGCGCCTAGCCCACCTTCGCCGCAGCGCGCGTCGAACATAGATTACCCTGCGCGCGCTCGAATAGCAACGGCAGGGGCACACGGCGATGCAGCAATTCTATCCTGTGACCTGTCCTACCCCTTGAACCCCGCGATGAAATTCCGGCCGCACGCTCCAACTGCCTCGATGTCGTACCCTCCTTCATGCACGAGCAACGTCGGCAGGCCAAGCGCTGCGATGTCACGGCCGAATGCGGTGAATGTCTCTGTGCCGATGCGTTGTACCCCTTCCCCGCACCGCTACCAGTCTCATCGGCGAATCCCGTGAAGAATGGAAAGGCTACGCCAGGGTCGCCGTGGATCGATACCGTCAGTACCCGGCTGTTTCGGTAGAACAACTCCTGCGTACCGTTGCCATGATGGTAGTCCAGGTCCAGCACGGCGACTGGCCCGCGGCGCGACAGCGTCCGTGCCGCGAGCGCATTGTTGTTGAAGAAGCACAGGCCGCCACCGCTGGCGCGCCCGGCATGGTGTCCCGGAGGCCGCACGAGCGCATATGCCAACAGCTCTCCCTCGATCACTAACCGTGCTCCCGTCAACGCGCACGCGGCTGAGGCGACTGCTGCTTCATAGGCCTCGTGCGTCACCGGCGTGTCCGTGCCCCAGAAGTAGTAGCCCATCGACATCTTGAGTGAGCGCGGCAGGCGTTCCGGCATCATGGGCGATGGCCTTGGTGGTGGCCAGACGGTGGGGAACGCCTCCTGCCCGGGCGGCACCGATGAGCTAAGGGCCTTGAGGAACGAGATGTAGTCATCCCGATGCAGAGCCTGCAGTGCCTGCGTCTTGGTGGCACTGGGCTCGATGAATACGTTCGAGCGGTCGGTCTCCAGCGCTCGTTTGACGGCGAGCACTCGCTCCGGCACATCGCGCGCGGGCCTGGCGATACCGTCGACGCGGATCGTCTGCGGCCGGTAACCCTCATGTGCATCGGTGTAGACGACCTGCATCGCCACCCCCTGCGAGCGCTCGGCGGCATTATGGCATAGCCCCCAATCGCTCAGGTGTTACCATAACGGCAGGGGTCTCGCATGGCCAACCAGAAGCGGCGCCTATCCGACAATGCCCCAGGCGATTTCTTCGTCGATGAGACCTGCATCGATTGCGGCACGTGCCGCGAACTTGCACCCGACACCTTCGGCGACCTCGCCGCCTCAGCCTACGTCTATGCCCAACCTTCGAGTCCTCAAGCGGTGCGCAGAGCGCTCCAGGCCGTCGTCTGCTGCCCAACGGGCTCTATCGGCAGCGGCCGCCATGCCGCCAAGGTCGCGCTCGGCGACTTTCCCATGCCTATCACCAGCGACGTCTTCTACTGCGGCTTCAATGCTGAGGCGTCGTATGGCGCGCACTCGTACTTCGTTCGCCACCCCGATGGCAACTGGCTCATCGACTCGCCCAAGTACCTCGCGCGTCTAGTGTCGTGGTTCGCCGCCAACGGTGGAGTCCGCTACATTTTTCTCTCGCACCAAGACGATGTCGCCGATGCTGCCAAGTACGCCGCGCGCTTCGGTGCTACCCGCATCATCCACCGCGCCGATGCGCACGCTCAACCGGGCGCCGAGATACTCGTTGAAGGCTACGATCCGCTGCCGGTAGGCAACCGCTTCACGGTGGTTCCAGTGCCCGGCCACACAGAGGGCTCGTGCGCGCTGCTCTACGACGACCGCATCCTCTTCACCGGCGATCACGTCTGGTGGAATGCGTCAGAGCAGCGCCTGGCAACTTCGCGAGAGGTCTGCTGGTACTCCTGGGAAGAGCAGGCGGAATCGGTGGCGCGGCTGCAGGACTACCGCTTCGAATGGGTCCTGCCTGGACACGGTCACCGCATCCATCTGGCGCCTGAGCGAATGCGCGCGGAAATCGCGAGTCTCGCTGAGCGTTCTCGGGAAAGAGTGGCCAAGCGATAACGAAGTGGCCGTAGACGCTTTGCTGAACCTACGGGCAGTCCCTCTGAGTGCTATCCCACTATATCGGCCAACCGATCTACCTGTTCGAGACCGGGATCCGTTGGCGCGAGTTGGAACTCGTCGACGCCTACATCGGCGAAGGCCTGCATCGCCTGGCGTATCGCTTCCGGCGACGCGAGTATGCTCTTGGCTGTGCTCGCTGCGAATGCCTCGCCGCCGAAGGCATAGTAATGACGCACGTAGACCGAGCCTCGTTCCAGCGCGTCCTCACCAAGCGCAAAATATGACCCAGCTACGAAGCGTGGCTGTCCCGCTCGCCCGCACTCGTGCCAGGATCGCAGGACCACCTCGTAGAGACGCGCGGCCATCTTTGGCCCCGCGCTAGCGATGTAGCCGTCGCCCCAGCGCCCTACGCGCGCCAC
Source organism: Chloroflexota bacterium (assembly GCA_016200725.1). The sequence continues at coordinate 738 of JACQEE010000171.1, read as the reverse complement.
AGCCTTTTCGGAGAATCCACCGATGAGCAGTTCCGGGCCACCCTTGTGTACAGGCGCTGGCCCTATCTTGCCCTGGTCTGGTGCGAATGGCTCCTGCGCCCAGATGCGCTTCATCAGCGCCAGTTGCTCTGCGAAGTCTTTGCCGCGCGTCTTTATGTTGGCGTCCGCTGCCGCAAAGTCGTCCGGTCGCCCACCGACGCCCAACCCCAGCGTTAGTCTGCCGCCCGATAGCGCGTCGAGCGAGGCTGCCTGTTTGGCGAGCACGCTAGGGTTGCGCAGCGGCGCGAGCAGGACGGCGGTCATCAGGCGTACGCGCTTGGTCACGCCTGCCACCGCCGCCAGGGTCACCAGCGGTTCGTAGTTCGGGTAGACCAAGCGGTCGATAATGCCGACGCTGGAGAAGGGCCCGGCGTCCGCCTTCTGCGCCCACTCGACGATTCTTTGACCCGGGACTCCAGGGATTGTCGTCGGCAGGCCAATGGCTATCTTCATGAAACGGGGCTCCTCTTTCGCTACAGCGCCAGCGGCTGCGTCGGCGCGGCGACTTCGCTTGGGTTCTTGCGCCACAACTCAGGCTGGACATCGATGTACAACTCTACCTCGTTGCCATCTGGATCGAGGATGTAGAGGCTGTGTGTGACGTGATGGTCTGCCGTTCCCACTACCGTCACACCCGCTGCCTGTAGCCGGGCGAGCGCCTCGCGCAATTCCGCGTCGGTCGTCCCGATCTTCAGCCCG
>JACQEE010000170.1 GCA_016200725.1 Chloroflexota bacterium | reverse complement strand
GGTGCCGGAACTGCGGTCGGCGCTGGAGAGCGCGGGGGTGTACCAGCCGCTCGGGAAGATGGCTTTCTCCTGCTGCTCGGACGAGGGGTTCGTGGAGAAAATCGACGCGTTGAAGCGCGACACGCTGGTGCTCGCAGGGATGGAGACGCACGTGTGCGTGCAGCAGACTGCGCTCGAGGCACTCAGCCTGGGATACAAGGTACACGTGGTCGCGGACGCGGTGACGTCGCGGCGGCGCGAAGACTGGGGCGCGGCCATCGACAAGTTGCGCCACGCAGGGGCGATCATCACCACAACAGAGATGGTAGCGTACGAGTGGATCGGCCGCGCGGGGACACCGGAGTTCAAAGGGGCAATGCCGTACCTGAAGTGGTAGCCGCACCAGCCACTATGGTATGTTTCCTTTGCCCGCCTCGGTGCACCAAATCGGTTGAACCCCTGCTTCCCGAAACCCTCCATGCCCGAATCTCCACTTTCACGCACGTCCGTTAACGGATCGCCGCCGCTCGACGCGTACCGCCAATCGGCGAAGTACAAGCGCCGCTGGTGGACGCTGATCGTTCTCTCGCTCAGCCTGGTCGTTATCGGGATGGACAACACCATCCTGAACGTCACGCTGCCGACGCTACAGCGCGAACTGCACGCAAGCGCGTCGACGCTGCAGTGGATCGTGGACCTCTACGTGCTGGTGTTTGCCGGGCTGCTCCTGACGATGGGCACGGTCGGCGATAGGATCGGCCGGGCGCATGCGTTGCGGGTGGGCCTCGTCATCTTTGGAGCGGCAAGCGCGGCGGCGGCCTACTCAGGCAGCAGCAGCTCACTGATCGCGACGCGGGCGACTATGGGCGTCGGCGCGGCGCTGATCATGCCCGCGACGCTGTCGATCATCACAGACGTCTTCCCGCGCGAGGAGCGTGGCCGCGCGATCGGCATCTGGGCAGGTATGGCCGCGATGGGTATCGGCATAGGGCCGCTCGTAGGCGGGGCTCTATTGGAAAAGTTCTGGTGGGGATCCGTTTTCCTGGTCAACGTACCCGTCATCGCCATCGCGCTGGTCGGAGGCAATCTGTTCGTGCCGAACAGCCGCGACCCGAGCCCAGGAGCGTTCGACATCCCAGGTGTCGTGCTCTCGATCGGCGCGATTTCGTCGTTCGTGTATGCGGTCATCGAGGCGCCGTCGCGCGGCTGGGCGGATGGACTCGTGCTAGGCGGCTTTGCACTGGCCATCGTGCTCGGCGCGGCGTTCGCGTGGCGGGAACTCACGACTGCCTCGCCGATGCTGGACTTCAAGTTCTTCAGGAATCCACGCTTCTCGTTCGGCGCAGCCTCCATCGGCGTGTCGTTCTTCTGCCTCTTCGGCACGACGTTCGGCATGACGCAGTATATGCAGTTCGTGCACGGCTACTCACCTCTGGGTGCAGGGCTGCGCCTCGCACCGGTTTCCCTGGGCATGCTGATGGGCTCGAGCAACGCGCATCGCTGGGTGACGCGTTTCGGGACGGCGAAGGTGGTATCCGTTGCGCTGCTGATTCTGGCCGTGGTGATATCGACCTACTCACTGTGGTCGCCCGACACCGCATACTGGGTGGTACTGGTGACCATCCTCTTCTTCGCGTTCGGCATGTCGAACATCATGACGCCATCGACGGAAGCAGTGATGGGAGCAGTACCGCTATCGAAAGCTGGCGTTGGCTCGGCGATGAACGACGTGATGAGGCAGACGTCGGGAGCATTCGGCATCGCGGTGATCGGGTCGCTGATGAACACGATCTACTCGCACAAGATGGCAAACGCTGTGGCGGCGCTGCCGAACGCGGCGGCAGGGCCAGCGAAGGACTCGATCGGCGGCGCGTTACAGGTGGCTGCGAAATTGCCAGCCGCTCAAGGCGGCACGCTGGCCAACGCAGCGAGGCACTCGTTCACCGATGCGTTCGGGCTGGCGCTGCTCGCAGGAGCAGGCACTGCAATCGTGATGTCGGCGCTGGTGCTTCGCTTCATGCCCGCTCGACACCTCGGCCAGCAGATCACGCCGGGGACGCAGACGGCAGGTAGCGTGTTGGAGCAGCCAGCGTCAGTGACGGCGAAGCGCTAGTGCTTAGGGCAAACGGATCTTCGAAGAGAGTTCGTAGAATGCAGCCTCGAGGTCTCCGAAGGCCTTGTCGACGCCAGCACGCACGTCTCCCAAGTCGTCCTCGATGGCACCCACCAAGTTGCCCAACTCGCGGCCGGCACGCTCGGCTAGCTGCTCGACACGCTGCAAGGCGCCGTGGTGCTCAGGCGCAGCCTTCTTGCGCATGGCCGCGAGGACAGCCTGCTTCTCCTTCAGGACTCGCTCGCGGTGCTTGACGTATTCGTTCTTGGACTGCTTCGATTTCTTGGCGCTCATGCCATCATTCTAGTCCGTCGTCGAGAAGCGCGTCGCCTCGCGTCACCTAGTTCGTGAGCCGGTAGAGGCGCGCCGCGTTCTCGACGACCATCTTGCGCTTTTCTCCCTCGGGCACGCCCTGGAAGTGGTCGGTGATGTACTTTTGCGAATGGGGCCACGTCGTATCCGTATGCGGATAGTCGGACGACCACATGAGGTTATCGATGCCGATCATGTGCCGGAGAGCGACACCAGCCTTGTCCTCGATGAAGGTCGCGTAGACCTGGCGATGGAAGTACTCGCTGGGCGGCTTCGGCAGGTCCGACTTCGTCCAGTAGCGGTGCCTCTTGTAGACGGTGTCCGCCTTTTCCAGGAAGTACGGCAGCCAGCCGATGTTTCCCTCGACCGATACGAAGTTGAGGCGCGGGAACTTCTCCAGGATGCCCGACCAGACGATGGTGGCGAGCGCCTCGTAGTTGGCGAGCGAGCCAATGGTGAGGTAGGCGGGCATGGAGCCGCGGCCGGGCTTGAGCGAAAAGCCTTTGCCCGTGCGCAGGTGGATGTGGACAGGGAGACCGAGGTCCTGCGCGGCAGCCCAGAAGGGGTCGTAGACCTCGCTGTTGAGCGGCTCCCCATGCGGGTAGGTCGGTAGCAGAGCGCCGCGCATGCCCGGCAACTTGGCGAAACGCCGCAGTTCCTTCGTCGTCTCGCCAGGCTCGTCGGTGGGCACGAGGCCGATGCCGAGCAGGCGCTTGGGATTCGTGGAGCAGAACTCTGAAAGCCAGTCGTTATAGGCGCGCAGGCAGGCCAACTGCAGGTTGAGATCGTCGATGCCAAAGACGCTCAGGGCGGTGTTCGGGTAGAGAGTCTGTGCATCGACGCCATCGATGTCCATGTCCTTGAGGCGTTCGACGGGATCGAAGGCGCCGGGTCGAATGGTTTCGTAGGTCTCGCCGGAAGCGCGGTAGTCCTCGAACTTCTTCCCGCCCTGGACGCCCAGCCCCATCGTGCCGCCCTGCTTGCCGTCGATCACCCAGGCGTCGCCGGCAGGCGTGCGCACGACCCTGGGCGCGCGATCGCGCAGTGGCGCCGCCACGCGCTTCTGCCAGGTGTCCTTCGCCTCCTCGACGTGGTCGTCGGCGGAGACGATGCGGTATTGCTGCATCCGCCCCCCTTTCGCTGGCTACGGCACTATCGCCGCGCAGCTTTGGCAGCCGGCTTGAAGGCCAGGATCGTCGATGGCGTCGGGTAGTAGACGTGGATCCAGCGACTGACGACGTTGTATGGGCCATCGCGGTCGAAGAGCATGTCGACGACACCCCAGTGGAAGGGACTCTCCATATACTCGCGGATGCCTTGCTTGTCGTGGAACTCCTGCTCCCAGAGGTGTGTCCACGGCGCCTGCGATGGGTCCACAGGATGGTCTCTACCATCGACGTTGCGGCTCATCGCCCAGTTGCGGATGCCCTTGATGTACGTGGGCATCTGGGCAAGGCGCTCCTCGAATTCGCGCACCTTGGCGGGCGGCGCGCCAGGCCTCACCGCGAGCACGAGGCTGCGCTTGAGATAGTCCTTGATGCCCGGTTCGGGCGTTTCGCCAGCGTATGGGGTGAAGCCGACCTCCGAGAGTTTCTCGACAACGTTGCTAGGCCCCGGTTGGGCGTACGCGATGATGTCACGATGGTCGGGGTGGGCAAGAAAGGCGGCGTTGGCCGCCTTGTCTTCGAACGCGGTATCCCACACGAGCGTCCAATCGACGGCGGCGACGTTGTGGCCGACCCAGGAGGCGAGACACTGAGGGATGCGCTTCGGGGCGTCGCGCATCGCCTGCTCGAACTGCTTCACCTTCTCGGGAGCCGCTCCCTGCTTGATCTTGATGGACATCACGCTGCGGTACATCAGAGCCTCCTCAGCCTGGGATGCCGAGCATCATGCGCGCCTCGGCGGGCGTAGCAACTTCGCGGCCGAACTTGCGGGAGATGGTGGCGAAGCGCTCGACCTGCTTGGCGGAGGTGACGGCCTTGCCGTCCATGCGGGCGTTGTCGCCGATGCCGGTGCGGACGTGGCCGCCCATCGTGATGGCGAGCGCCTCCATGAGGGCGTGCGTCTCGCCGTAGGACTGGATGAACCATGCATGGGGCAGGCCGGGCGGAAGCATTTCGAGGTAAGCCTGGAGACCACGGACGGTCGGCGGCAGGCCATAGGGATGCTTATCAGTAAAGAAAAATTTGATATTGAGCGGCTCGCGGAGGATGCCCATCTCGTAGTAGGCCAGCGCGTGCCGCAGATGTCCAGGCTCGCGGATGCCAAGGTTGTAACTTATGTCGAGGTCCTTGGCCATGCGAAAGAACTCCATGACCTCACTATGGGGATTGTTGTAGACGAAGTCGCGTCCCCACTGCTTGGTCTTGGGATCGAATGAGGCCATGTTGACAGCACCGAGGTCGATAGTAGCCATTTCGAAGCGCACAGACTTGTCGCGGCCGAGCGCGGCGACGTGGCTATGGCGCTCTTTCATCGGAAGGGAGGCAGAGTAGGTGGGGTAGAGGATGGCGGCGCACTCGCGCTGGATGAGGCGATACGACTCGGCGTAGAGGTCGGCGTCGATCCAGCGCTGGTCGCCGGACTGCGGGTCACGAGCGTGGAAGTGGATGATGCTCGCGCCGGCCTTGGCGCACTCGACGGCGTCACGAGCGATTTCCTCCGGACCGTATGGAATGTTGGGATTGAGGTCCTTGGAGGTCGCCTCATTGATGGCCGCTTCGATGATCAGTTTTTGCATGCCTCCTCCCCTGACCACGTGCGGGCGCATTTGAAATGCGCCCCTACAAAAGATTGAAGACCGCTATGCCGCCGGCGCCTTCGCGCCTGTCTCGGCTTTCTGTTTGAGGCGCTCGAGCGTACGCTTCATGCCTTTGTTCACGGTGCCGCCGCGCATCACGGCGTACATGGGCTTCATCAGGATGGCGAGCACTGCGCTCCGCGGCTCCACCTCGACGGCGTGGGTGACCTTCGTCCCGTTGCCGGATGGTTCGAGACGGAACCACCACTGGATGCGCTTCATCTTCGGTGACATCGTCGCGGGCGGCTGCGAGGTCCACGAGAAGACCTTCGGCGGGTCGTATTGGGTGACTTCCGAGGTAGCGGTGAACTTCGATCGGGACGGCCCCATCTTGATCTCTTCGTCTGCCTCGAACTTCGTGCCCATTTTAACGGGGCCCTCGGTGACTTTTCGGATTACCTTCACCTCGCCGCTGCCGGCCAGTTCCGGGTGGCGCGAAATGTCACACACGATCTCGAAGATTCGCTCGGCGGGAGCATTAATGACCTCCTGCTTGCTCGCTTTGAACATGAGCATAGTGACCCTCCTGCTATCGCGGCCTGAACATGGGCAGCGCGACGTCCTCGATTTGCTCGAAGGCTACTTGTACGGGCGTGCCGACGCGGATGTCGTCGTTGTTCATGCCAACCAAGTTGCCGACGACGCGGACGCCCTCGTCGAGTTCGACGAGCACGACGTTGTAGGGCACTTTGTCGCGCCAGTGCGGATGCGAGGGGTGATGGATGACGCAGAACGAATAGACCTTGCCTTTGCCGCTCGACTTCACCCACTCCCACGACGGCGCGCCGTGCGCATCGACAACCGGGCCAGGCGGCCAGCGGTACTCGCCGGTGGCGCGGTTGCGCTGCACAAGGTACTCGCCACGCTTGCAGGCGTCCCAGAATGGCTGCGTGTCGGGGTCGGTGTACGGGAGCGGTCGTGGGTATTGCTGCGTCATCCCTGCTCCAATGCCATCCCTTTATCAGAAGTCAGCAGTGCTGCTATACTAACCGCGCTTTTGCCCCAGTCGCCGTCCCTGTTGGTCAGCATTGGGGCGAGCGGCCCTAGCATACACCCGCAACGCAGGTAGGCAAGACGCATGAACTTCAACTTCACCGAAGAGCAGGAGCAGTTGCGTCGCACAGCACGCGACCTGTTCTCCAAGCAGGCTACCAAGACGGTCGTGCGCGAGATGGAGAACGATCCGCAGGGTTACTCGCCTGCGCTGTGGAAGCGCATCGCGGACCTGGGATGGCTTGGCCTGCCATTCGCAGCGAAGTATGGCGGCGCGGATGGCATGTTCCTCGACCTCGCCGTGATCCTCGAGGAGGTCGGCCGCTTCATCGCGCCCGTGCCCATCTTCAGCGACATCGTCCTCGGCGGGTTGCCACTGGCGCAGTTCGGCAGCGAGAAGCAGAAGCAAGAGTTTCTGCCCGGCGTAGCGGCGGGCAAAACGATGCTAACATCCGCCATCCTCGAACCTGAGTCCTCGTGGAAGCCCGAGGGCCTTGCGCTCAAGGCGAAGGAGAGCGATGGAGCTTATCGCCTCGATGGCGTGAAGGTGTTCGTCGACAACGCGCACCTGGCGACGCACATGCTGGTCGCTGCAAGGACGAGCGGTCGCGGCGCCGACGGCGTGACCGTGTTCATCGTGGACGCGAGCGCGCCGGGAGTGACGATCACGCCCCTCAAGCCGATGGGCCTTGAGCGGACGAGCGAGGTGGCATTCAAGAATGTGCTCGTCCCGGCGAACCGCGTGCTGGGCAAGGTTGGCCAGGGCTGGCCAATCGTCGAGCGGACGCTACAGTGGGCGGTTGCCGGGCAGTGCGTGATGTCGGTCGGCGGCGCAGCGGCCGTGCTGGAGATGGCCGTCGAATATGCGAAGAACCGCGTGCAGTTCGGCCAGCCGATCGCGAAGTTCCAAGCGATCCAGCACCATGCAGCGAACCTGTACCAGGACGCCGAGATGATGCGGCTCATCGCATACGAGGTCGCCTGGCTGGTGAGCGAAGGGCGTCCGTGCGCGGAGGAGATCGCGATGGCGAAGGTCTTCGTCTCCACGGCCTACACGCGCATGACGCGCACGGGCATCCAGATCTACGGCGGAATCGGCCTCTCGAAGGAGACCGACCCGCAGTTGTACTTCCGACGCGCGAAGGCATGGGAGCCGCTCTTCGGCACACCCGACGCGGCGCGAGTAGTCATCGGCGAGACGCTGAGTGTGGGAGCATAACGATGGACCTTGATTTTGGGCCGAAGGCTGAAGCACTCCGCAAGGAAGTCCGCGAGTTCATCAAGAAGGAATGGACGCCGAAGGACGAGGCGGGCGTCGCGAACGAACTACCTGAATATCGTGGCCGCAGCGACGAGTTCAGCAAGAAACTCGGCAAGAAGGGCTGGCTGGGCATCGGCTGGCCTAAGGAGTACGGCGGGCTCGGCAAGTCGTACATCGAGCAGTTGGCCTTCGCCGAGGAATTAGGCTATCACCGCGCGCCGATGGGCAAGCATCACATGGCGGTGAACATCGTCGGGCCGACACTGCAGATCGTGGGCTCGGAGCACCTCAAGAAGAAGTACCTGCCGAAGATCCAGGCGGGTGAAATCCAGACGTGCATCGGATACTCGGAACCCGGCGCAGGCTCGGACCTGGCATCGTTGCAGACGCGCGCGGTCGAGGACGGCGATGACTACGTGGTCAACGGGCAGAAGATCTTCACAACGGGCGCCGAGAAGTCGGACATCTGCTGGCTCGGCGCGCGCACCGATCCGGACAAGCCGAAGCACAAGGGCGTGAGCCTGTTCATCCTGCCGATGGACACGCCAGGCATCACGATCACGCCGATCTGGTGCGTCGGCGGGCTGCGCACTAACCAGGTATTCTTCGAGAACGTGCGCATCCCCAAGAGCCAGATGGTCGGCGAACGCGGCCAGGGCTTCTACAACATCGCCGTGGCGCTCGACTTCGAGCGTGTCATGACTGTCGACCTGCACGTGGCGCGGCTGCTCACGTTCAAGGTCATGTGGATGATCGACAACAAGTTGGTGCCGAACGCCGAGGCGTCGCTGACGAAGGTCTTCAGCACCGAGTTGCAGGTGCGCCTCGGACACGTTGGCATGAGCGTCATCGGGCCGATGGGACCTCTGTACGAGGAGTCGAAGTACGCGCCGATGAAGGGCGACCTGGCCTGGCTCTACGAGGTAAGCCTGCTGGGCACCATCGGCGGCGGCTCGAATGAGATCCAGCGCAACATCATCGCCCAGCGCGGCCTGGGGATGGGGCGCTAACCCTGACGTACCGCAAACCCATACCTGTCGCGAACGAGATGACGCGCGCCTATTGGGAAGGCGCGAAGCGGCACCAGTTGATGATCATGCGGTGCCAGAAATGCCGCTTCTGGATCCATCCACCGATGCTCGACTGCTCGAAGTGCCAGTCGCCGGATGTGAAGGCGGAGGCGGTGAGCGGCAAGGGAACGGTCTACTCGTTCAGCATCATGCACAACGCCGGCAACCCCGGCTTCGAGGGCGAGTTGCCGTATGCGGTCGCCATCGTGGAACTCGCTGAGCAGACAGGGCTGTTCACTGTGTCCAACATACTCGACTGCCCCGTGCGCGACGTTCGCATCGGCATGGCCGTCGAGGTGGTCTTCCAGGACGTGACACCAGAGGTTACGCTGCCGCAGTTCCGACCTGCGAAGTCTTCGCCCCTTCCCTCTCGGAGAAGGGGCAGGGGTTAGGTATGCCTCGCAACACCATCATGAACAAGGTGGCCATCGCGGGCGTGGGGCACGCGGGGTGCTACCGCGACGCGGGCATGCCAATGGGGCCGATGGCGGTGCGCGCGTGCAAGATGGCCCTCGACGATGCGGGACTAACGACGAAGGACGTCGACGGCTTTGGCACAGCGTCGGGAGCGGGCGCGCGCGACATCTCGGTGGTACATGGCTGGAACGAGGTCGACTGCAACTACATGATCGAGGCGCTTGGGCTGCCGGGCGTCACATGGTTCACAAACGACGCACTCGGCGGCGTGCCGGGCGTCGGCACCGTCGCGCTCGCGGCGATAGCGGTGGCGTCGGGGCTGTGCGAGGTCGCAATGACATGCCGCGTGAACTGGCGGCCGAAGAGCAGTGGGTACGGCCACGTGGCTTCCAACAAGTCGTATGGCCAGAACGCCTTCTTCGACCCTTATGGCTACGGTGTCTTCCCGCAGAAGTTCTCTTCGTGGTACCAGCGCTACATGCACGAGTACGGCGTCACGCGCGAGCAACTGGGCACGTTCGTGGTGCAGTCGCGGCAGAACTACCTGCTGGGCGACAAGCCAGGCGTCGCGCCGAAGCACGCGATCACGATGGAAGACTACCTCGCTGCGCGGTGGGTGGCCGAGCCGATGTGCCTGCTCGACCACGACTTCCCGTGCGATGGCGCGGCGGCGGTCGTGGTGACGACGGCGGAGCGGGCCCGGTCGCTGCGGCAGAAGCCAGTCTACCTGCGAGCGATCAGCGCGGGGCAGGGGCCGCGGCCGGATTTTGTCTTTTGGCACGACTACACGCAGATGGCGAGTCACTTCGCGGCGAAAGGTCTCTGGGAGAAGGCGCAGATGTCGCCGAAGGACCTCGACCTAGCACAGGTGTACGACGGGTTCACGCCGTTCATCTTTTACTGGATGGACGCCCTCGGCATTGCGAAGCCCAGCGAGGTTGGCGAGTTCGTCGGCAGCGGTGCGCTTGCGCCAACGGGCGTGCTGCCGACCAACCTCAACGGCGGGCAGATCAACGAGGGTCGCGTCCACACGATGGGCCACGTCATCGAGGCGGTCCAGCAACTCCAGCACCGGACGGGAAAGCGCCAGGTGAAAGATGCTGAGCGGGCCATCGTGTGCGGCGGCGGCCTCGCCGTGGCGTGCATCCTGGTGCTGAGCAACCAGAGATAGAGAAGAAGATGCTGTTGAAGGTCAACATCGCTGAACATCAAGCTGAGCGGGTGCCGCCTCAAAAGCTCGTGGATTTTGAGTGTGCCGAGAAAGATCTCCAGAAGGTCTTGTTCAACTCGCTCGACCGACTGCTGCCTGACGAGGAGTTGTTAGTTATTGCACAATCCCGGCAATGGCAGGAGGAGCCCGACATTCTCGCATTGGATGATCAGGGTCGGCTGTTCATCTTCGAGTTAAAGAAATGGGAATCGAGATCAGAAAACATCTTGCAAGTGCTCCGCTATGGGCAACTGTTCGGCAGAAAAGCATACGAAGAGCTAGACCGTCGCTTTCGGCAGTTCCGTCCAGACCAACAGTCCTTGGTCGATGCCCATGCCGCCACCTTCGGGCATCGACTACCCGAGTCAAAATTCAACGAAACTCAAGTCTTTGTCGTAGTTACTAATGGCTTGGACTTCACGACCCGAGAAGCAGTACGCTACTGGCGTGGTAAAGGAGTTGATGTCCGCCCGTGGATCTATCGTGCGTATAAGGACCCCAATAGCCGGCGAGAGCACTTCTTGCTCGAAATGCAGCGTTTCTCTGTAAATGACAACCCCTACGAGGATCTCACGTCAACGGGCTTCTTTGTAGTAAATACAAACTATAGGAATAGTCGCGAAGACCACAAGGACATGCTGAAGAATCACATCGCAGCGGCATTCAATGACCCGTGGAAATTCAAGATCGAACGGCTGACGAGACAATCCACAGTCTTCCTTTACCAGTCAGGAAAGGGGATCGTAGCTATTGGCCGCGTCGCAGGAGGCGTGCAGAAGGCAGATCACCGGGGGAAGAGTGACTACAAGTTCTATGTACACCTCGACAAGTTCGCCCGAATCAAGCCCCCCATATCCGCAGCAGAAGTCAATGATCTCACGGGAAGACAGTATTCATTTCAGGGTACACTGTTCGAAATGGACACTGAGGCCGCCGAGATTGTAAGCCGAGCAGCTAGGCAGCGCAGCAGAATTTCTGCTGCTGGCCTAGAGACTGAGCGCTAGCAAGCGATTTCGCCGTCCTTCGCCTCCCTTGTCCAGCCTTGCCTTGTCCTGCATAATGGCGCCTGCACTCGAACGCCCCACCTGAGGTGATGCCTTGCCTGCTGTCATCTTCGAACGCCACGGTCGTGTCGCCGTCATGACGATGAACAAGCCCGAGACGCTCAACGCGATGGACGACGAGCTGAACGAAGGGCTCACCAAGGGATTCGAGGAGATCCGCGATAACCCGGACATCTACGTGGGCGTCATCACCGGCGCTGGCGACAAGTCGTTCTCGTCAGGCGGCAACCTCAAGACGTTCATCCCGCGCGCGACGGAGAAGCAGGCGCCGCCACCCAAGCCGCGCTGGGGCAATCGAGTGGTCACGGTGCTGAAGGAATTCGACCTCTGGAAGCCGATGGTGGCCGCTGTGAACGGCTTCTGCATCGCCGGCGGCATGGAACTGCTCTGCGGGACGGACATCCGCGTCGCGGCCGAGCACGCGACGTTCGCGGTCGCCGAGGTGCGGTGGGGCCTGTTCCCCGGCGGGGGCACCTCGGTGCGGCTGCCGCGCCAGATACCCTACGCGCCGGCGATGGAACTGCTGCTCGTCGGCGGGTCGGGCGGGCGCATGACGGCGCAGGAGGCCTACAACTTCGGCCTCGTGAACAAGGTCGTGCCGCTCAAGGACTTGATGGCCACGTCCATGAACTACGCAGAGCGCATGGCGGCGAACGGGCCGCTGTCGCTCCAAGCCATCAAGCGCGCGGTCATCATGACGCAGGGTGTGCCGACGGAGCAGGCCTACTACATCGAGACGCAGCACTCGAAGATGTGCTTCGAGAGCGACGATGCCAAGGAAGGGCTGAAGGCGTTCGCGGAGAAACGCAAGGCGAACTTCAAAGGTCGGTAGCCGAATCGCACCCACGCGGAATGTAGTTATCGTGTGCTAGCCCCTTCGCTTCGCTCAGGGAATCAGATGCCTGACACAGCCCTCTCACATCTCACCGTCGTCGAACTGAGCACGCGGGTGGCGGTGTCGTTCGCCACGAAGTTTCTCGCCGACTTCGGCGCCGAAGTGATCAAGGTCGAGCGCCCAGTCGCTGGCGCGCCGGAGCGGCGCTTTGGTCCGTACAAGGACGACCACGTTACGCCGGACGGCAGCGGCCTGCACCTGTTCCTGAACACCAACAAGAAGAGCATCACGCTCGACCCGTCGACCACCACTGGAGCGATGACGCTCAAGGAGTTGCTCAAGCAGGCCGACGTGTTCATCGAGGCGACTGCACCCGGGACGCTGGAATCGTGGGAACTGTCGCCGGGCGACCTCGAGCGCGCGAACCCTGGTCTCATCGTCACCTCAGTGACGGACTTCGGGCAAACAGGGCCGTATCGAGACTACAAGGCGACGGACATGGTGCACTGGGCGATGTCCAGCCTACTCATCGGCTCCGGTGTCGCGGGCCGCGAGCCCATCCGCATCGGCGACGACGTGAGCGAGTACGTCGCGGGGCTCAACGCGTGCGCGACGACGCTAGGGGCGCTCATCGGCAGGCACCGGACGGGCGGGCAGCGCATCGACCTCTCGGTGCTCGAGTCGCTCATGACCGTGATACCGTCGAACGCGCTGAGTTACTCGTACAACAAGACGCTGACTCAGCGGTCGGGCAACCGCTTCCCCATCAGCATCGCGCAGTGCAAGGACGGGTACGTCGGCTTCTACACGATGCTCCAGCACCAGTGGGAGTCGTTCACCGTCGTGCTGGGCAAGCCGGAGTTGGTCGACGACCCTCGATTCAAGACGCCCTACGACCGGCTACAACACGCGAACGAAGCAATGGCCATCATCCGGCCGTGGTGCATGGCGCGCACGTGCGAGGAAATCATCCGTAGCGCCCAGGAATTACGCGTGCCGATGGTCAAGGTAGCGAGCGCGAAGGACGTGGCCGAGGGGCCGCAATTCAGGGCGCGCAACTTCTTCGCGGACGTGGGCAACAAGGAGACTGGACGCATCGTCGCGCCAGGGCGCCCCTTCAACCTCGAGCGGACGCCGTGGTCGATCAGGTCGAAGGCGCCGGGACTCGGACAGCACAACCTCGAGATCTATTGCAACCGCCTGGGCTTCTCCAAGGACGAGTTGGTCATCCTCTCGGAACAAGGGGTGCTCTAATGCCGCTCCCGCTGGAAGGTCTGCGCGTATGCGACCTCACCCAGTTCTGGGCGGGGCCGTTCGCTACGCAGTACCTGGCACACCTGGGCGCGGAGGTCATCAAGGTCGAGCCGGCGGGGCGGGGCGATAGCGTGCGCTCGCAGGGCTCCGGCCACGAGAACTTCTGGGAATGGGCCCCCATCTTCAATGGCACCAACGTCAACAAGCACGGCTGCACGCTGGACATCGCGACGAAGGAAGGCAAGGACCTGCTGACCCGCCTTATCAGCGCCAGCGACGTGGTCGCAGAGAACTACAGCGCGCGCGTGGTGAAGAACCTCAACCTCGGTTACGACTACGTGCGCAAGGTGAACCCGACGGCCATCCTGCTCTCGATGCCCGGTTTCGGCCGCGGCGGGCCGTGGGAGCAGTACGTCGGCTTCGGGCCGCAGTTTGAGCAGGCCTCGGGCATCACGTACGCCAGCGGCTATCCCGATACCGAGCCCATCGGCAACGCGGCGATGTCTGACCCCATCGGAGGCATGTACGCGGCGATCGCGATCATGATCGCCATCGAGCACCGCAAGCGCACGGGTGAGGGACAGTTCATCGATTTCTCGACAACGGAGGGCATCGCCTTCCTGAACGCCTACACGCTGCTCGACTACACGATGAATGGCCGCGTGCGCGAGCGCAACGCCAACAAGCACGTCGCTTGGGCGCCGCACGGCGCTTACCCATGCAAGGCGTCGGATCGCCTCGGCGGCAACGACGAGTGGGTCGCCATCACCGTGCAGGACGATGCGCAGTTCGCGGCGTTGTGCGAGGCGATGGGCAAGCCGGGGCTCGCGCAGGACGAGCGCTTCGCGGACGTGCTCAACCGCTGGGAGCACGAGGACGCGCTGCGCGAGCAGATCGCGGCGTGGACACGCCAGCACGACAGCCGCGAGGTCATGCGCATCCTCCAGGCCAAGGGCGTGCCAGCGGGGGCAACGATCAACCACGCGACAGTTGCCAATGACCCACAGGTCAAGGAGCGCGACTTCCTCTGGTACATCGACCGCCCGGTGAACGGCGGCAAGCACCCCTACTACGGATTTCCGGCGAAGTTATCGAAGTCGCAGGTACGGGCACGGAAGGCCACGCCGACCGTCGGACAGGACAACGAGTACGTCTATGGCGACGTGCTCAACCTGAGCAAGAGGCAGATCGAGGATCTCAACCGGCGGGGCGTGATCGCGCGGACAGTGCGCGTGTAGGCAGCCTCGGTAAATACCCGGGCGATTACGTTCGCGAGACTCCCTCGTTCAACTTGATCTTCGCCCTGATGAGTTTGCGTATCAGCGCGACCGGAAGCGGCCGCTCGAGCGGGAACTGCACTGTCCCCTTGCTCGTCTTGTACCGTCTGAGGTCGGGTGCGTAGACTTTCAGAACGGTGCCGCTCCCCGGATAGAACCCGATGTGGTTCTTGAAGGCTGCGAAGTAGACGAGCACTCGTCCGCGTAGTTTGTACGCGGGCATGCCGTAGCTGATCTTTTCTTCGGCGCCGGGTGCGAGCGCTTTCACGATAGCGCGCATTTGCTTGAGCTTGCCGCGCACATCCTTCGGAGCCGCCGCGATGTAAGCGCTAACGGTAGTAAGCGAGGTATTCTGCATGACGGCAATGTACCATGCGGCGACCCCATCGCCGCTACCCCTCCCAGACGGTTTCGCCCCCTACCATCGTCCACACCACCCGCGTCTCGCGCAGTTCTTCAGGCGACACGACCAGGAGGTCGCGGTCAAGCAACACGAGGTCGGCGAGTTTACCGACAGCGATCGAGCCACGATCATGCTCGTCCGAGGCTGCGTAGGCCCCGGCGCTGGTGTGCATCGCGAGCGCCTCGGCGACGCTGACGGCGTGTTCTTGTCCCACCAATGCACCGCTGGCGGCGCGTCTGGTGACTGCGGCTGCGAGCGCGGCGAACGGGTCGGCAGGCGCGACAGGGCAGTCAGAGCCAAAGGCGACGCGCACACCAGCCCGTCGCAGCGCGCCAACCGGGTAGAGCCGAGGTTGATGCTCAGGAGACACCTCGGCAAGCCAGCGTTCGCCATGCTCGGCGATGAAGCCAGGTTGGGTGACGACGACGATGCCGAGCGAGTGGAGACGCACAGCCAGCGTCGATGGGCAGACGCCGCAGTGCTCGATGCGGTGGCGATGGTCCTGGAGGCGCAGGCCCAGTGCAGCGATGTCGCGCGCATCGTCGAGCGAGCGGCGCAGGGCGGCGTCGACCGCGTCTGCTGCGGCGATGACGCCCGCCTCGGTCGTCGCATGGAAGGCCACCTGGTAACCGGCCCGATGGGCGGTGTAGACCTGCTCCCCAAGTGCATCACGGTCAGGCAGCATCTGGGCGCTGGTCTCATTCAACATGAACTTGATCGCGCCGACGCTCAGCCGTTCCTGCGTTGCGCCGAAGAACAAATCGCGTGAGCGCAAGGCGTCGAAGTCGCCAGGGCCAAACATCTTGTAGATGCGCAGCGGCAATGCCCCGCGCTTTTGCATTGCCGCAAGCCGGTCCCAGTGCGCCGACGCTCCGTAAGGCGACGCCTCGTGGATCGAGGTGATGCCTTTCGAGAGGAGAGATTGCATCGCGAGGCGCAGACCTTCATCGAGTTCCACCTCGGGCAGCGTGGGCACACCACGCGCGGAGAGGTCGTCCTCCATCTCCATGAAATACCCGGTCAGTTCACCCGACGCATCGCGCTCGATGACGGCACCGGGGGGCTCAGGCGTCTCGCTGGTGATGCCGAGGCGCTGCATGGCGAGCGCGTTCAGCACCCAGGCGTGGCCGGAGCGATGCGTCAACTTCACCGGATGGTGCGGCGCTGCCCGGTCGAGATCGTGGCGCGTTGGGTGACGATGCTCGGCCAGGTAGAACTCGTTGTAGCCCCAGCCGCGCAGCCAAGATCCTGACGGTTTCGCCGTCGCCGCCTGGGCGAGCACTCGCTGGATATCCGCAACCGAGCGCACGGCCCGCGGCGAGCAGTCTAGGCTTACCAGATTGGCGGCGTAGGCGAAGAGGTGGATGTGCGCATCGATGAAGCCGGGGACGAGCACGCGGCCTTCGCAATCGATGACACGCGTGGCAGAGCCGCGCAGTCTCTCGACGTCACTCGCCAAGCCCACGGCCTCGATGCGATTGCCACGGATGGCCACAGCCTCGACCAGCGGACGCAACGAGTCCATGGTGTGGCCGCGCGCGTTGACAAGGATTACGTCGGCCGGGGCCATCGTCTAGGAGCCAGGCTGTGCTGGCGCAAGCGGCGCAAGGTGCGCGTAGTCGTTCACACTCACGATGAGATGATGCCCTTTCGCCACGACGCGCACGGTGTTGATCGCCGTGTTCTGGACGCTGAAGCGCATCACACCGGTGAAGGACACGTCCATCAGCGCGCACAGGGCGGCGTTGATGAACCCTCCGTGCGTCACCACAGCCACGCGCTCTTCCTCACCGTGGCGCTCGAAGACCAGTTCGTGCACAGCGCTAGAGGCGCGTTTAACCAACTCGGCTGGGCCTTCGCCCCCTCGACTCGAGAAGTCGAGCGTGAACAGTCCATTCTTGGCGGTGAGATCCTTCAGGAAACGCTGAATGTTCTCACGCGGCGCCGCCCTGAGCTGCCCGGTGTCGATCTCGCGAAAGGCTCGGTCAAGGACAACGGTTTTGCCGACATGCGGCGCGGCGATCTCCGCCGTCTGCTTGGCGCGAAGCACGGTGCTTGCGTAGAGGTAGTCAATGCCGATAGCGGCCAGTCGTTTACCAAGCAACTCGGCCTGACGCCGGCCTAGCGCGGTGAGCGGCGCACCATCGCCGTACGTCGCGCCGCCGCCGTCGACACCGATAGGGTCGGCCTCGCCGTGACGGATGAGCAGCAGTTCCATGCGTGTCTCCTGAAAATGCGCCCATTATAGCGGGAGAGTGTTACAAGACCCCGTTACACAGGCCGGCGTCCGCTGGGTGAGGACAGCGGACGCCGGAAGGGATGCCGGCCCTTGCGGGCGCGGCCAGGGATGGATACGCCGGGGAGGCAACCGGCGCGAGACATCTCGCGCGCCTGGTCGGGTCAGGCTTGCGAGTTCATGTCGTGCTTGCCCGCGGGAGCCGGTGCTCCGATTCCATCGGAGCCGTTCGCAGCAGCACCAGCCCGGTGTCCCGCGTGATCCTGTACTCCTTTACCGCTTTCTCCGGCGTGATGAACTTCACCACGCTCTAGCCCGCGCTGGCGAGGACTTTCGTGCCCCGCCAGTCGTGCTCGTCGTACGCCTTCTCGAACATCCCGTAGGCCGATTCGAACGCCTGCTGGCCCAGATCGAATCGCTCTGGCGGGAAGTCTAGGAGCAGGATGCCTGGCGACGTGGTGAGCGGGTGGCGGTCGTCGTTCCAGTACCGCCTATCGAGGCTGAGGAGCACACCGCGCCACTGCCGCACCCAGGCATACACGTACTCCGTCGACCGCTCGGTCACCCCATCCTTTCGCGAGTCTCGCACCGGCGCACCGGTTGCCCGGAACGCCTCTACCAGCTGGTAGGGCACGCTCAGGTCAGCGCAAACGGTGAGATTGCCGGGCACTCGCCCCTCCTTATGTCACGACCTTATCCGCACTTGTTGAAACCGCAGGAGGGACACATCAGGCACCCCTCCTGATACGCGAGTTTGCCTGAGCAATCCGGGCAGCGCACGCCGACGGCGGCTTCGGCGCCGTGGGCATGTTTCAGCGATGCCGCGCCCGCTTCGGTCTTCGGAGCCGCTGGCTGTGCCTTCGGGTTGAACAACCCGAGTTGCGCGCCGGTCATGGTGCGCTCGGTCCACACGTCGTTCTTTGCATCGGTGTGAACATGCTTCGCCAGCGCGAGCGCGACCGCGTCCGGCGCTGAGCGGACCATGATGCCGTCATCCCACGCTGGGCAGCAGGTGATGCCGCGCAACTGGCCAACGATTGCGTCGATATCTACGCCGGCGCGCAATGCCAGCGAGACAAGGCGCGAGATCGCCTCGAGTTGCGCCGAGTCGCAGCCGCCGGACTTGCCCAACGCCGAGAAAATCTCGAAGGGCTTGCCGTCGCTATCGAAGTTGATCGTCACGTACATGTTGCCGTGGCCGCTGCGGACGCGATGCGTCATGCCGGCGACGATAGTCGGGCGCTCGCGGGGCTGGCGCGCCACCGGCCCAGCGGCGATCTGCTCGGCCTCCTGCAGCACCTTCGGCGCCTCGGCCTCCGGCTGCGCCGCCGCAGGCTTGGCAGCCTCGACGTGGGCATGGCCATTCGTAGCAGACGCGGCCTCGGCTTTGCCTTCGCGCTTCTTCGACGTTTGGCCAGTGCTGAGCACCTGCATACTCTTCGAGCCGTCGCGGTAGATGGTTACGCCCTTGCAGCCTTCCTGATAGGCCTGCAGGTAGACCGAGCGCACGTCATCAGCCGTGGCCTCGTGCGGGAAGTTCGCCGTCTTGGAGACGGCGTTGTCTGTGAATCTCTGGAAAGCTGCCTGCATCTTCACGTGCCACTCGGGCGTGATGTCGTGTGCGGTGACAAAGAGGCGCTGCACCCACTCGGGGACGCCGGGCATGCCGTGGACAGTGCCGCGGTCGGCAAGTTCCTGCATCAACTCTTCGCTATAGAAGCCCTCGCGGCGAGCGACCGCCTCGAAGTACGGGTTCACTTCGACGAGTTTGGTGTTGTCCATCACGTTGCGCACGTACGAAAGGGCGAAGAGCGGTTCGATACCGCTCGAGCAGTTGGCGATGATGCTGATCGTGCCGGTCGGCGCGATGGTCGTACGCGTAGAGTTGCGGAGCGGCTTCGGGCCGATCGGGCCGTTGGGACCGTAGACGCTGCGCGGCCACGCCGGGAAGACTCCGCGCTCCTCGGCCAGGGCCGACGAGGCATCGTCGGCCGACTGCTGGATGAAGCCCATCACCTGCTCGGCTAGATCGACGGCCTCCTGCGAGTTGTACGGAACCCCGAGCACGAGCAGGAGGTCCGCCCAGCCCATCACGCCCAAGCCGATGCGCCGGATGTCGTGCGATACCTTCTCGATCTGCTTGACGGGGTAGCGGTTCATCGTCACGACGTTATCGAGGAAACGGACCGATGTGTATACCGTGCGCTCGTTGAGGCGGCCGCATGGCTGGCCGCTGCGCGGATTGATGAGGTCGTATTCCTCGCCCGTCTCGAGTGCAGTCATGAACTTCTCAGTGACCGCAACGGAGATGTTGAAGTTTTGGATGGAGCGGTCGTCGTCCTTGGCGTGGATGAACTTGAGCACGTCCGGGTGGTCGACGCGCAGGATGCCCATGTTGGCCCCGCGGCGCGTGCCGCCCTGTTTCACCACGTCCGTCGCCATGTCGAAAATCTTGATGAATGAGACGGGGCCGGAGGCGATGCCGCCTGTGGAGCCAACGATGTCGTTCTCCGGGCGCAATCGTGAGAAGGCGAAGCCTGTGCCGCCGCCGCTCTTATGAATAAGCGCTTGGTGCTTGGCCGATTCGAAGATGCCCTCCATATCGTCGGGCACGGGCAGCACGAAGCAGGCCGAGAGTTGCTGGAGGTCCCGACCCGCGTTCATCAGCGTCGGGGAGTTCGGGAGGAACTCCAGATTCGTCAGCATCTGGTAGAACTCTTCCGCGATCGGCGCGACATCGGTGTCGGGATCGTGGATAGCGTCGCCGAGGGCGAGGTTGTGGCACACGCGCCGGAACATCTGCTCCGGCGTTTCCACAACCTTGCCATCCCTGTCCTTAGCGAGGTAGCGGCGCTTCAGCACTTCGTAGGCGTTCTGCGCGACGCGCAACCCCTGCACAACCGAAGGCACATCGGCAGCAGGAGCGCGGTGCTGCGCATCGGGCAGCGGGATGCGCAACCCGGTGTTGGTCGCCAGTGCCGAGGGGGTGGAGTGGCCATTGCTGTGACCGTTCGCGCGGCCTGTGAGTTCAGACCAGCCGCCACCGTAAGCCTCGGTACGCGATTCGGCTCCAGAAGCGGGCTGTTTCCCATGGGCGCGGTTGTCAGGGGTACCACGTGCGGTCATGTGAGCAAAATCCTTCCTAATTCTTACCGAATCGCTGCGTTTGTCCTTCCAACGAGACAGATATCTAACCGGACATGGCTCCCAGACACGGGAGCAACAGGCTATTCAGTGCGCTGAAGAGTCGGCGCCCGCGGCGGGGCGGCCCGCCGCGGCGGACGCGACTTACTTCTTCTTGCCCTTCTTTCCCTTCTTCATCGATTTCTTCTTCTTCGCTGCCATCTTTCCCTCCTCTGGGAAGTATTAGCCCAAAGCCCCGGGTCTATCCTCGGGTGCGATTGGCTCACTGGTATGCTGCGGCCCATCAACGGGCCGCGCCTCGCCTTCGAGTTGAGGCCGCATGCCGCGCGGACGGCGCGGGCGC
>JACQEE010000169.1 GCA_016200725.1 Chloroflexota bacterium | reverse complement strand
GCCGACGCCGCGCCGCCCCTCGCAGAGAGCGCTCGATCAGCTGATCTCGATCCTCGACCTCGAGGAGCTCGAGGTGAACATCTTCCGCGGCCACAATCCGAAGGACGAGCAGCGCCTGCGCACCTTCGGCGGCCAGGTCGCGGGCCAGGCGCTGGTAGCCGCGGGACGCACGGTCGAGGGCCGCGTGGTGCACTCGCTGCACGCCTATTTCCTGCGCCCGGGGGACGTGAAGGCGCCCATCGTCTACGACGTCGATCGCATTGGGTGCAGATCCGTGTAGTCCGGCGACGCGGGCATGATCGTGGGTCAGGCGGCCTTCTTGCGGCGTGCGTTGTGAGTGCTCGCCAGTCCCTCGGGACGAATCGGGCGTAGCACGGCCGAGTGCGCGTGGTGCGCGACGTAGTCCTCGAACTGTGTCCACATGCCGTTGATGACGATGCAGCGGAGCTGAAGGACGTATTCGGCACGGGCAGGAGACCACCGCATGCCTTGACCATCAAGGCGCATGCCGAGCTGGCGAACGGCTCCCTCGACGGCACCGCTGCCGATGTCCAGGCCGTCACGGCGGAGTTCATCGTAGGGCATCCGGTCCTGGTTCTTCTTCAGGTAGCCGATGCCCTGCTTCATTCGCTTCCGCTTTCCCCGGGTACCGGGGCCAGAGCGGGGCAACGTTGTCGCCAGTCGTTGAAGACGTCTCACCAACTGGTGGATGCGGCCCGCTCTCAGGTCGCCGAGCTGCGCCGACACCCAGTCGGCCAACTCGTCGGTACCCTCGGCGTACAGGCACTCGCCGATGGACCAGAGCTTCTCCGACACGTGGAACCAGTCCAGACAAGGGATCGCCTTCGGGAAGTACTTCTGCTGTAGCTTCCAGATTTTCCGGTCGCCATCGGCGAGGAACACGGTGCGCTTGGTGCCATAGCCGCGCTTCACCGCCTCGGCGTGCAGCCACCTCATCAGGTTTTCCATGTTGCGAAACGTGCCGTAGACGCGCTTGTGGATGGGGCCCTCGATGACCCCCGCCGTCACTCGGAGCGTGTAGATGACACCGACGTTGGCCATCTTGGCGTTCTTCGACTTGTCGCCCTTCTTGCGGCGCTCGCGCCTGGCTGCCTTGCGGCGACGCCGCCGCCACTTCGGGCCGGGTTCATTGCGGCGCCGCTTGGTATGGGGACGGCGGCGTCGACTCATCTCCGTCTCCGTAATCATCGGGGCACCCTTGCTGTCCGCCAGAACGAAGAGGTACTCGCCGTCCTCCATCGGGGCAGCCTGGCCTTCCAGAAACGGCCGCGCCAGCGGGCCAACTTGGTCCGTCATCTGGAGCAGCGACTTGGTCGCGGGTGACCAACCCCAGAAATGTTCCAGCGTGCCCCGCGTCTCGCCGAACGACATCTTGGCGCAGAGGAACACAGCCAGGCAGGTGGCCCGGAGGCTGAACCCCGACGGCTGAAGCCCGAGCTCCGAGTCCAACGGAACGAAGGTGTCACCGCGCTTGCCATTGCCGACGACGTAGAAGTCGCGCCGGAAGGCGACCGCGCCAAGCATCGCCTTCACCACCGTCTTGCGCGAGCCACTCCACCGGTAGCGCCGCTCGTCAGGGCCAACCACGCACCGCGGAGCGGATGGCGCGCGACGACTGGTGAACCAGAGCGCGAGCAGCGCGCACCCAAGAGACCGGAGGCGAACCCCGACGCCCTCTTCGACGTCCCACAGCCGCCGCTTGCCCGGTTCCACCAGCCACGCGACCAGCGCGGCGAACTGCTCCTGCGCGTCCTTCCTCGCAGCCACAACATCAGCCTCGACCTCGGCCGAAACATCTACGAAGATCTCGATCGCCATTGGGGCTTCTCCGTCGCCGTTTCACGTCTCGCAACGCGAATGACGCCGTTGAACGCCCCGTGGCGCAACACCCATCAACACCGGCGCGCCAAACGATCGATCTCCCTACGTTTTTCCCGCACCAGCCGGAAATGCACCCCGCGGAATCGCACACGCGGCTGTCGAGCTACGGCCTGGTGGCCAAGGCGAAGGTGGTGAAACTCCACGAGACGATGACGAAGCTCATCCCGCAGATTCGCTACTGGCTGAAGACTGGCTTCGTCGCGGCGAACAAAGTCATCAGCCTGCACCTGCCCGAGCTGTATTCCATCGTCCGGGGCAAGGTGGGGAAGAAGGTGGAGTTCGGGCTGAGCTGGGGCATCGCGCGCCTGCGTGGTGGGTTCCTGCTGGCCACCGTCGCAGCACACCGCGGCGAGCTTCAGGACACCCGGTTCGCGATGCGAGCGGTCGAGGACCACATTGCGCAATTCGGCAAGGCGCCGCGTGCCTATG
>JACQEE010000168.1 GCA_016200725.1 Chloroflexota bacterium | reverse complement strand
CGAGACGCCTTTGTGCTTGGGCGCCTGCGGGTCGGTGCGCGCCGCCAGCCAGCAGTAGTCGGCGCGATGGGCACCGCTGGTGAAGATCTTGACGCCGTTGATCACCTACTCATCGCCGTCGCGCACAGCCCGCGTCTGCAGCGACGCGAGATCGCTCCCGGCGTTGGGCTCGGTATACCCGAGCGCGAAGGTGATCTCGCCGCGACTGACCCGCGGCAGCCACTCGCGCTTCTGCTCCTCGGTACCGAAGTGGAGCACAGTCGGTCCCACCACGGCCAGGCCCGGCGAGTCCGGCATCATATGGTAGTAGGACATCTCCCAGGCGTAGATCAGTTGCTCCATCGGCGGGCGCGCCTGGCCGCCGTACTCTTTTGGCCAGGAGATGGCCATCCAGCTCTTGTCGTTGAGTTTGCGCTTCCACTCGCGCTGGAACACCCGGCCTTCGTCGTTCTCGATATCGCCGAGGGTGCGCGTCTTGAAGCGGTCCGGCACCTCGCGACGCAGAAAATCACGCAATTCCTTGCGGAATTGTTCTTGTTCAGGCGTCCAAGAGAAGTCCATCACTTACCCCTGCACACGCTTGCGAGCGGCAGCATAGCACAACGTTTCGGCCGCAGTTCGAGCCACGATGACCGGCGGTTCGGGCCGGAATAACCCGCGGTTTCACCCGCGTTCGATGGCCTTTCGCCCGCGTTTCGACCCGCGATCTGTTCTAATTCCAACTGAAGCGGCCGCGGGAAATCCCGCGAATTCGAAATTTTCTCCGCACGGGATACGGGAGGGATACACCCAGTCTGCGCGCGGGCGGGGCAAAACGATAAAAAGATACACCTCGATAAGAATAAATGTTCTTCCGTTATCACTATAGCAAACGCCGCAAGAGGGTGTTGGCAGAACGCTTCAGAGGGCTGGGGAATGGAGCAAAGGCCCGACGGCCAAGCGTTACCGCACCGGCAGCGCGACCGTCGCCTCGCCCGTCGCCGTCACCTCGCCGCGCTGGCTCATCGCCCAGAGGTCGATTTGCACCAATCCCTCCGTTCCGCTCTTCCCCTTCCCTGGGAGGGAAGGGGAAGAGGTTAGGTCGATCCCCTTCACGCGCCCGTGCATCCACTGTGTATCGCCCACCAGGTTCGGCCGCCGGATCTGGGCCTCGAAGCGTTTGATGCGGCCGTGGTCACCGATCCAGTCTGTGAGCAGGTGCCCCAGCCATGCTGTGCGCATGCAGCCGAAGTCGTAGGCCCACGGGAAGCCGCTCTGCTGGGCGAGTTGGATGTCCCAGTGCGCCCCCTCTACGTTATCCGGGAGGTTGAACTCACGGTTGATGAGCACGTTGCCCGGCTTGCGCTTCGCGTACTCGTGACCGAGGCGGTTGGTCGCGCAATAGGCGGAGCCCCATCCCAGCACGAAGCCGATCAGTTGCGTGAGCGTCAGCGGGCCTTTGACGAGTGCCGGCAACTCCTCGCCGACCCTCACGTCACTGAGATAGCGGGGCTTCGAGCCGCGCCGGTTGGCCGCTTCCTGGTCGTAGGCCTTTGCTATAGCGGCGAGTTCGACGTCGGTGTACTTGTAGGGCTTGGTTTTCGCGTACTTGCCTTCGCGCCGCGCGCCGGTACGCTCATAGTTGAAGCGCACCACCGTATAGGTCGCCACGTGGCGGCTATCCTGGTTGATGTATCGAATCTGCTCGGTCTGCTCCCAACCCTTCTGGGCAAAGCTGCTCTTTCGCTCCTTCAACGAGACGAGGCTCCACTTGCTGACGAGGCGGTCCCCGGCACGGACGGGCTCGATGCACTCCCAGCGATCGCCAGCCCATAGGCCGAAGAGGCCGGGGAGTGGACCGCGTCCGAAGCCGTCTTTCGAGACGACGCCCAGATTCGAGAAGACGTCGGGCATCGTTGGCGGCATGATGATCGCGCCGTAGGGCGAGGCCTTCGCGTACGAGGCGTCGAGGTAGAGCGGATTATCGTCGCCGATGCCGAGGGCGAAGTGGCGGATGGCGTCCGACGTCGCCTCGGTGATCCAGCCCTGGCAATCGTACTCGATACCGATGTGCTGACGATAGAAGTCGAGCAGTTCTGGCGAGACAGTCGCGTTCTCCCAGTCGACGCGGCTCATCGCGGCCTACGTCAGCGTCGGCACGCGCTCGACCTTCGTGCCGTGCTTGGGATCCAGCGTGACCAGGTTAGCGCTGGCGAAGGTGCCGCCAGCCTCCGAGGGCGACCCAGGATAGAAGGCAGGCACGTTGCCGACGGTGCAATCGAGGAAGCGGTGCCAGTGCCCCAACGCGACGTAGTGGGCGTCAAGACCGGCCAATTCCGCCTGTTGAATCGGCGACGAGCGGTCGCTTTGTTCGTCCTCAGGCACGAAGTGGCCGTGCGCCAGCACGACGCGCCAGTGCCGGTTCAAGGCGCGGCGATAGCCGGCGAGAGGCCGGTTGCCGGGGTGATGCTCGACCATGCTGCGGCACCAAATGGAGAGTTTCAGGTCGGGCAAATCTAGGTGCTGGCCCTCGGGGTCGTCCATGAAGTAGATGTGCTGCCCCACTTCGCTGAAGGGCACGCGCTTATAGACCGAGTTCGGGTCGATGGTGTCGTGGTTGCCGCTCGTGATGATGACCGGCGCCGTGAGCCGTGCCAGTTGCTCCAGCGTCGCGGTGATGTCCGGCTGTTTGACCCGTGCATTGTCGAACAGGTCGCCGACGATCAGCAGCGCATGCACCTGGTTCGCGATGGCCGCATCGACCACGCTGGCAAAGCCCTTGAGCCGCCGCGCAGGATCGTAGTCGTCGCCGATGTGCACATCGGCGGTATGCAGGAGTTTGAGGCGTGGCCGGTCAACGCTCACCGAGAGTCGCTGCCTTTCTAGTCTCGACTCTTTATGGTAGGACGATGCCGGAGAGGGTGTCAACGCGGAAGGAGGCGTTTTGCCGCATCTTGCGCCTCGTTGTACCATGACCCCGGCTCATACCACTCGTATTTCTCGCAAAGGAGCGTTGCTATGCCTAAGAGTCGCACGGAAAACGTCGCCGCCGATGGCGGCATCATGCCCATCTACGTCTCCGAGCCCGACGGCGCCGGCAAGGCGCCCGCGGTGATCGTCTACATGTAGGCCTTCGGGGTCAACGGCCACATCAAGAAGGTCGCCGACCAGTACGCCAAGGAAGGCTTCCTCGTCATCTCGCCGGACATGTACTACCGCTACGGCACCAACACCGTCGTCGGCTACAACGAAATCCCAAAGATCATGCCCATGATGCAGGGGATGCACGACATCCAGACCAGCGCCGATATCCGCATCGCCATCCAGTTCCTCAAGCATCACCCGCGCTTCAAGGGGACCATCGGCACCGTCGGCTACTGCATGGGCGGGACTCTCTCCTGGCTCTCCGCATGCTGGAACCGCGATGTCAAAGCGGCCTCCGTCTACTACGGCGGCGGCATCATCACCCGCCAGACGAGCGAGAAGCGCCCCGTCTCGCCGCACAACTACGCGCCGCTGCTCACCGCGCCCGTGCTGGGCTGCTTCGGCGAGACCGACCAGAACCCACCGCCGGCCGACGTGAAGGAAGTCGACGCACTGCTCACCAAGTTGGGCAAGGTCCACGACTTCAAGATCTACCCGGGCGCCGGCCACGGCTTCAACTGCGACGAGCGTCCCTCCTACCAGAAGGCCGCCGCAGACGACGCCTACGCCCGCACCCTCGCCTGGTTCAAGAAGTACCTATGACCTAACCCCTTCCCCTTCCCTGAGAGGGAAGGGGAAGAAGGGGCGGGCGCATTTGAATTGCGCCCCTACTGTACCGCCAGAAGCGTTGGAGCCAACAGAAGGTGCCTTGACCGGATTTCGCGGGCATCGCTACAATTCATTTCAGGGACTGAGGAGGCGAAGGTCATGCCGTTGTACGAATACTATTGCGGCGCCTGCGAGGACAAGTTCGAGGAGCGACGCTCCATTTCCGAGGCCACCCTCACTGCGATCTGCCCTCAAGGCCACAAGGGCGCTCGCAAAGTGCTTTCTACCTTCGCCATGGTCGGCACTGCGACAGCGGTCGCTGAGGGCTGCGCGAACCCCGCTGCGCTCGAAGGTATGAGCGCCTGCTGCGGTGGCGGTGGCGGTGGCGGCTGCGGCACCGGTCACAGCCACTAGGAAAAGCGAGAACCTTTTCTCGAGAAAAGGTTCTCGCGCTCTCCCAAAGAGTTCTCTCGTTTCTTCTTAGATAACCTTTCGCGCACGCAGCCCTGCGATCTCCTCGCTCGTGTACCCCGCCTCGCGCAGCAACTCGTCCGTGTGCGCACCTAGCAGCGGCGCAACCGACCGCGCGCGGCCCGGCGTCTCGCTGAGGCGAGTCGTAACTCCAATCTCACGAATCTTGCCCCGCTTCGGATGGTCTAGTTCCGCGATGTACCCGTTCGCCAAGTTTTGCGGGTCTTTCGCCACGTCCGAGTAGTCCTGCACCGGAGAGCAGAGCACGCCCTCCTTCTTCAGCCGCGCGATCCACTCCTCGCGCGGGCGCGACGCAAAGATGCGGTTGAAGATCTCCGCGATCTGCTTCGCGTGTTCCTGCCGCGTCTGGAGCGTCGCCAGCATCGGGTCCTTTGCAAGATGCGTCGCCTCGAACGCCTTCAGCGCACCCGGCATGTAACGATCGAACTGCACGCAGCCGAGGGCTATCCACTTTTCGTCTGAGCACCTGTAGATGCCGAACAGCGGGTTGCCGCTCGCTCGTGGTTGCCCTCGTTGCGCCAAGTCGCCGTTGATCAGGTAGCCGTTGATCGACAGCGCTTGCAGGGTGAGTTGCCCGCCCAGTTGCGACGTCTCCACATGCTGCCCGACGCCGTGGCGGTTGCGCGCCAGCAGGCCAAGCAGGATGCCCTGGAAGAGCGCAATCCCGCCCATCTGATCGCCGAGTGCCCCGTTGGCGTGGTACGTCACCTGCGGCTCGTTGATCGAGTTGCTCCACATGAAGCCGCCGCGCGCCTGCCCGAGGATGTCGTACACTCCATCGTGCGCGTCGGGACCCTGCGAGCCGTAGCCAGAGGCCGAGGCATAGACGATGCGCGGGTTGACCTTGTGGATCGTCTCGTAGCCGACACCCAGTTTCTCGGCGACGCCGATGCGCCAGTTGTGCACGACGACGTCGGCCTTCTTCGCGAGGCGGTAGAAGACTTCCTGGCCTTCCTTCGACTTCAGGTGCAGCGTGCAACTCTTCTTGTTGCGGTTCATCGTCTCGAGATAGGTATCGATGCTGTCGCCGACGTTGAACAGACCGTGCACCGTGCGTCCGGGCTCGCCGCCCGTCGCCGGGTCCTCTACCTTGATGACCTCAGCGCCCATATCCGAGAGCATGACTGTGGCCCAGGG
>JACQEE010000002.1 GCA_016200725.1 Chloroflexota bacterium | reverse complement strand
GCCGCCGTCGGCGCGGTAGAAGATGGCGCGCGGCTCGAAGAGGCTCGCCAAGCATTTCTTGACCGCCTCGACGACCTCCTCTTCGCCCTTGATGTTCAGGAATGTGCTCTGCTGCCCCGCGAACGACGCCTCCGGGAGGTCCTCCGCCGTCGCCGACGAGCGCACCGCGACGTACCCGCCGCCCAGGTGGCGGTACGCTTCGCGGATCTCCGTCGCGATCCACTCCGGCATCCGCGCATCCAGGATCGCGCGCTTGATGCGCACCGACGCCGCCTCGAGTTCCGCGTCGTTCGACGCATCGATGTTCGCCAGCGTCTCTTCGATGAGCGGCTTGAGCCCGGCGTGCTCCATGAAGGTAAAGTACGTGCCTGCTGTGATCACGAACCCGGGCGGCACAGGGATGCCCGCCCGCGTCATCTCGCCCAGGTTGGCGCCCTTGCCTCCCGCCTCGGCGAGATCGTTCTTCCCGACATCTCGAAACAAGCGCACGACCGGCTTCGTCATTTCCATTCGGGGTTCTCCAGCGACCTGAATGCTGCCTGTTTTCAAGGCAAAACCCGTCCTACTGTGTGGCGAATTGGTCACTGCTGCCTCGATCGAGTCGGGGCTGGTTCCACCGTGGGCTGCCCGAGCATTGCTGCATCGCAGACCTCATCTCAGGACGCCCACTCTCGCACCCTTCGGCACATCCCGCGACATGTGCCTTCCGGCACGACCGCAAGCCTTGGGGTGGCGAGTTGGACGAATTATAGCCCCCGTGTCGCAGAGTTGTCTAGCCGCGATTAGCACCAAAACCTGTAAGAATCGACGCAACAGAAGCGTAACCATCGCAACGTTGGCTAAGATTTCACACAGGTTACAGCCCGATTGCAGGCATGTTACGGCTCCCCATTGAGAATCTCGCTGCCTCAAACCTGTCTTTAGAAGCCATGCGAAACGACAAACCGAACTGCTACCATACCCCCATGCGCATCGACGCCCATGTCCACGCTTTCCCTAAAGCGATGGCCCTCCATCGCGACCGCTACGCCGCCCGCGATGCCACCTTCCGCGAACTGTACGCCCACCCCAAGGCCGCCATCGCCACTGTCGATCGCCTCCTCGAAAGCATGGATGCTGCCGGTATCGACCTGTCTGTGCTGACCAACATCGGCTGGGCCACCGCCGCGATGTGTCGCGAGACCAACGACTATATCCTTGACGCGGCGCGGCGACATCCCAAGCGTCTCATCCCCTTCTGCACCGTCAACCCGCGACTCGGCAAGCAGGCCGTCGCCGAGATCGAGCGTTGCGCCGCACTGGGAGCCCACGGCATCGGCGAACTGCACCCCGATCCGCAAGGCTTCGACCTCGCCGACAAGCGCGTTATGTCGCCTATCGTCGACGCCGCCATGCGCCACGACCTCGTCGTCCTCTGCCACGCCTCCGAGCCGGTCGGCCACGCCTATCCCGGCAAGGGTACCGTCACGCCACAGGTCCTTTACCGCTTCGTCACCAACTTCCCGGAGGCGCGCATCGTCCTCGCCCACTGGGGCGGCGGCCTCCCCTTCTACGCCCTCATGCCCGAAGTACGCCGCGCCCTCGCCAACGTCTGGTTCGACACCGCCACCTCGCCATTCCTCTACGAGCCTGGCATCTGGCAAGCCGCCGCAAGCGTCGTCGGCCCCGACCGCATCCTCTTCGGCACCGATTACCCGCTCATCAAACAGGAACGGCTGCTCTGCGAGGTCGAAAATGCGTCGCTGCCGGAGAAGGCCAAGCGCGCCATCCTCGGCATGAACGCGGCGAGGCTCCTGGGACTGTAACGCGCCCCTAGCCTTCGTCCCCCACCTCGAACCCACCGAACAGCGTGTACGCCGAGATGCGCAGTCCATCCGCCGCGGCAGCCTGCCCAGCCGCCAGCGATGCCCGCTTCACTTCCTTGCCGCCGAAGATGGAGATACCGCCCACGCTCACGGGCACCTCCTTCGGCGCCACCAACTTCGTCCCGCCGAAGAGGCTGCACGACCGGATGCTTACGCCTCCTGGCGGAATCTTCGCCTGCCGAAAATCGAGGTACACTCCCCCGAATAATGCCAGCGTGCTGATCTTCTTGTCCGGCGCCCACGCACTCTTCCCAATCTTGTGCCCGCCAAAGATGCCCACGACGAACATATCGTGCCTCCTTGCGACCGCCTTTGCGCCTCAGTCGTCGTTTCCCCAGTCCCATACCCATGTGCGCCAAACGCCGTGCCGCTTCCGCTTCGACGCTACCGCCGCACCGATCAGCGGCACGACCGCCAGCCACAGGCCAATCGTCACCACCATCGCCTTCACGTACGAGATCGTCTTCACCCCAACATCCGGCGCCACGATCCCCCAGAAGATCATCACGATCCAACTGGAAAAGAAGAAGACCGCACCCGCCTTCGGAATCGTAGTAAATCCCATGCGTGCCTCCTTGCCGCACCTTCACCTCTAGTTTCCCACGGCAGCCATGCAGCCCGCGTAAACTTCGTCGATAGCCTCGTGTCGAAGTCGTGTAAGCCTGGCGTCGGCCGGTTACACCTGCCGAGACGAACCGAGGCCCGGGGAAGAGAGGCGGGGGCCACCTTACGTTTGCTTCCCGCCTTGCCATCGCCTATGCTCCCGCTAAACGAGCCCGTCTGGCCGCCCCGGCACTGCCTTAGGAGCCGTCGCGATGGCATACGACTTGGTGATCAAGAACGGCACGATCGTCGATGGCTCTGGCCTCGCACGTTTCAAAGGCGACGTCGCCATCTCCAATGGCCGCATCGCCGCGATCGGCCGCATCCGCGATACCGCCCGAGAAGTGATCGACGCCGATGGCCTCGTCGTCTCGCCCGGCATCGTCGACACCCATACGCACTACGATGCCCAACTTCTCTGGGACCCGCTCGCGACCTGCTCCTGCTGGCACGGCGTGACGACGGTCGTCACCGGCAACTGCGGCTACACCCTCGCGCCCTGTAAACCTCCCGATCGCGACTACATGAGCCGCACCTTCGCCAAGGTCGAGGGCGTCTCCCTCCCTGCCTTGGAGAAGGGCCTGCCCTGGGGGTGGACAACCTTTCCAGAATATCTCGAAATACTGGACAAGCGCCTCGGCGTGAACGTCGTGCCCTACATCGGCCACACTGCCGTTCGCCGCTACGTTCTCGGTGAGGCCGCCAACCAGCGCGCCGCCACCGCCGATGAGACCCGTCGCATGAAGCAGATCGTCGCCGAGGCGATGGAAGCCGGCGCCGGTGGCTTCACGACGTCACTCTCCCCGACGCAGGTCGGCTGGTACCAGGAACCGATCCCTAGCGCCCTCTCCAACTACGATGAGATCGTCGAACTCGCCAGCGCCGTCGGCGAGTCAGGCGTAGGCACCGTCGGTATCCTGCCCCGCACGCTCCTCCAGGGCGTTACCCCCGCCGAGCGGCAGGAAATCGTCCGCGTCGGTCTCGCCGCCAGACGTCCGCTCGTGCTGCAGGTGGCCGGACGCGTGCTGGACGAGGCCGCCCGCGAAGGACTCGCCGCCTATACGCTCATCAACGGACGCCCCTTCGACCGCGTCTTCAATCTCAAGAAGACCTCGATGCTCGATGGCATGCCCAACTGGCGTGGCCTCTTCGCCGTCGCCAAGGCGGAGCAACTGCGCCTCATGCGCGATCCCGCGACGCGCGCCGCCCTTCGCGACGACATCGACCACCCAAACACCGACCCCAAGAAAGGCCAGATCCTCCCGCCGCTCCCCTGGCACTCCGTCTTCGTCCATCGTGTCGTCCGCGACGAGCACAAGGCCCTCGTCGGCCTGTCGCTCAAGCAACTCGCCGAGCGCCAAAGCAAGCACATCGCCGACGCCATGCTCGACCTCGCGCTCGACGAACACCTCGAGACCCACTTCCGCTACCTTACGCCCTGGTCGCCCGAGCGCGAGGCGGAACTGGCTCGGCAGATTCGCTCCCCCTACGCCCTCCTCGGCACGTCCGATGGCGGCGCCCATCTCGACCGCGACGATGGCTCCGAGTACAGCACCTTCTTCATCCGCTACTGGGTCACCGACAAGGCCATCTTCTCCCTCGAAGAAGCCATCCGCCTCCTCACGTTCTATCCAGCCTCCATCATCGGCCTCTGGGACCGCGGCCTTCTTCGCCCCGGCTACGCCGCCGACGTCATGGTCTTCGACCCCGCCGCGATGCGCATCGCGGTGAAGGATGTGGTCGGCGACCTCCCTGGCGGCGAGACGCGCTTTGGCGCTCTGCCCGAAGGCATCAAGTACACCATCGTCAACGGCCAGGTGCTGACCAGGAACGGCAGGGAGCACACCGGCGCCTTCCCCGGCCGTGTCCTCCGCCTCCGCCACAACGTCGTCCCGTCTGCACGGTAGGGGCGCGATTCATCGCGCCCGCACGGAGGTAACCATGCCCCGCTCCTACAACGTGATCTCCGCCGATTCCCACGTCAACCCGTCGCCCGCCATCTACGCCGAGCGGCTGCCCGCCCAGTTCCGCGACCGCGCGCCGCGAATGGTCCGCCGTGGCGACGAGGAGGTGGCCGTCTTCGAGGGGCGCGAGGAGCGCTTCACCTTTCTCGCCTCGTCCGCGGGGCACAAGTACGAGGATTTCCGCCCCCAGGCCAGGAACTACCAGGAAGGGCGCCCCGGCGGCTACGACCCCCGCGCGCGCATCGCCGACATGGACGTCGACGGCGTCGACGCCGACGTGCTCTTCGGCCACGCGCTCGGCGGCGGCGTCGCCCTGAACCCGGCCGAGCGCCCCCTGCGCTTCGCCATGATGCAGGTTTACAACGATTGGCTTGCAGAGTTCTGCAAGACCGCGCCCGACCGCCTCGTCGGCATCGCTGAAATCCCACACTGGGACCTCGATCTCGCCACCGGAGAGGCGCGGCGCGCGGCAAAGTTGGGTCTGCGCGGCGTCCTCATTCAGGCGATTCCGACCATCGAGGAGACGGACAGGCCCTACAGCGACCCGTGGTACGACCCGCTCTGGTCAGCCCTTGAGGATCTCTCGCTCCCCGCGCACATGCACCTCGGGGCGCGGCCTCTCACGCGAGGCATCGATAGCCTGATGATGGTCCGTATCGCCTGCAACAAGTCCATGATGAGCGAGCCTATCGCCAGCATGATCTATGCCGGCGTGCTGCAGCGGCATCCACGGCTCAAGATCGTCTCCGTCGAGAGCGGCGTCGGCTGGCTCGCCTTCCTCGTGCCCTGGATGGACAACATCTTCGAGCGCCACCGCCATCACACGAAGTCCACGCTCCAGGAACTCCCCAGCGTCTTCATCCGCCGCCAGGTGCGCGCCACCTTCATCGAAGACCCCGTCGGCATCCGCGAGCGCCACACCATCGGCCTCGACGTCATCATGTGGTCCAACGACTACCCCCACAGCGACAGCACCTGGCCGCGCTCCCGTCAGGTCATCGAGGAGCATTTCGCCGGCGTCCCCGCCGCCGAGCGCCACCAGATCGTCGCCGCCAACGCCGCCACCCTCTATCACCTCACGTAGCCTTTCGTCGTCCTTGCGCCGGCTCGGCGCGAGGATCTGTGGCGGAGTGGTCTTTTCCCTCTGCGCTGTCATGCTGAGTCCGCAGCGGACTCAGCATCTAGCACAACGCAGTACGCCGCGTGTGCGGTC
>JACQEE010000174.1 GCA_016200725.1 Chloroflexota bacterium | reverse complement strand
CGTGCGTCGTGAGCACGAGTGTTACCTTGTTGTAGTTGATAATGATGTCCGGATGGTGGTTCGCTGCCTCCGCCAGCCGCCCCACTCGGTTCACGAACTGCAGCGATGCCACGAAATCATCGAACTGGTAGCGCTTGCGGATGGTTGGCACCTCACCTGCGACACGTCTCCAGCCAGGTGCGTCTGCCATTCTCTTCTTCACCTGGTCTGCCGAGAGTAACACCATGACTTTCTCCTACGCCTTCAGAAAGGGATACTGCAACGGCGAGATGAAGCGGAACGGGCTGCGGAACTGCTCCTTGAACACGCCGGGGCGAGACTCGAGCAAATGCCCAGCCGCCTTCCACTTCGGCACCCGCGACATGATGTCGCGCATCGACGCGGTGGGATCGCCATCGACGAAGAGCAGATTGACGATGCGGTATTGCTCGGCCGGCGTCATGCCCTCGAGGCGAAAGCCAGCGAGGATGCCTTGAGCCTCTAGCAGATCGGGCAGGTGCACGTCGTCATACCAGTTGAGTCGGCGCGCATGCTCCACTGCATCGGCGCAGTCCCCCATCCAGACGATTATGCCGGTGTGGCCGAACCAGGGGGCAGCCTCGGGCGCCATCGGCAGCCCCTTGCGGACGAAGGTGCGCGCCAAGCGGAAGGTGGAGAAATAAGCCGTGCGTGCGCGGCGATACATGCGCCCGTCTTCGGCGAGGCGCTTCGCGAGCGAGGTCATCTCGGCACGAGCGGGAGCGATGTCCGCGCCGGAAAAGAGATACGTGGTGCAGAATGTCCCTTTTCCGTCGCTGAGCGCTTCTATCGGCTGTGCGCCACGCGCGGCCTTGCAATCCGGTGTCGCTACGTAGCGCCGGCCGCCGGTGATGCCTTCGATGGCCACGTTCTCGGGCAAATGGTCGAGATCGTACCAGCGGTTGAACTCTTCCTCAGCGCCTGGCTTCGCATCGATAAATCCGATGCCGATAGCGGTCACGTGCATGAGCGGCCTCCTGGCGGCATTGTAGTAGCAACGGTGTGCTCGCGCACCTTGACCCCTCTATCCTTCCTTGCGAAGATAGCACCATGCGTATCGGCGCTTTCGAACTTCAGGAACCTTTGCCCGAGTTGCGCGAGCCACATGCGCTGACCATGCTGCGCCCGTGGGTCGATGTCGGCAGCGTGGGCTCGCTGGCGCTCACGCGCGTCGAGCGGCACCTGCAAGCCCACGAGTTAGGCAAACTGGCCCGTCCCGGCAACTTCTTCGACTTCACCCGCTACCGCCCGATGCTCAGCACGCAGGACGGCGCGCGCGTCGTCACCGTGCCGAACAGTTACGTCAACTATGCGAGGCGGGCCGATGGCCACGATTTTGTCTTCCTCCATCTGCTCGAGCCGCACATGTTTGGCGAGGACTATACCGACTCCGTCGTGCAGTTGCTCAAGGAAATCGGCGTGAAGCGCTACGTGCTCGTCGGCGGGATGTACGATGCCGTACCCCATACGCGGCCGCTGATGGTGACCGGTTCGATCGCCGGTCACCTGACCAAGCAGAGTGCAGAGCAGGCCAAGGTGGAGACGAGCACGTACCAGGGCCCGACGACTATCAACTATCTAACGAACCAACAGGCCGCGGCGGCGGGCATCGAGACGGCAAGCCTCATCGTTCATCTGCCACAGTACGCGCAACTCGACGAGGACTTCCACGGCGCGGCGAAGATCCTCGACGTGCTCTGCAACATGTACGGGTTCCCGGACAACATCATCGATCGCAAGCGCGGCGAGGCGCAGTACGCCGAGATCACGAAGGCCGTCAACGCGCGCATGCGCCCCGTCATCCAGCAACTCGAGCGCAACTACGACGCGCGCCAGATGGCGGAGCAGCAGAAGCGCGACGACGCGCCGCTCTCGCCTGAAATCGAAAAGTTCCTTCGCCAGATCGACGAGAGTTTCGACACGGGCGATGAAGGCAAACGTAAGTAGCGGTCAGCGCTCATGCTAGGTCGACTACGTCTCTCGCTTCCCTTTGTGACTCGCCTGCCTTCGTGGATACTTAGAAAGAAGAAGGGGACGCCCAGCGGCGTCCCCTTCTTGTGCTCTGTAGTCTCCCGCTCTACTGGTTCGCTATCT
>JACQEE010000233.1 GCA_016200725.1 Chloroflexota bacterium | reverse complement strand
GTCGCTGTGTTCGGCCTCGGCCGCTTGGGGCGGGCCTGCATCGAGGCCGTCCTCGCATCCGATGACATCGAGCTCGCAGGTATCGTGCGCCGTACAGAATGCGTATCGAAGCCGCTTCCCGCGCACTGGCCCAACCAGCCGACGTTTGCTCATTGGCGCGAGATCGAACGAATGGATGTGGCTCTGCTCTGCCTGCCGCCGCACCTCGTCGTTCCTGTCGCACACGAGGTGCTCCAACACGGCAAATCGATCGTCGAATGTGCCCAGCTCGAGGGCGAGGCCTCCCGGCAACGCAAAGCCAAGCTCCATCAGATAGCTTTGCGACGGCGCGTTCCGGCCATCGTAGGCGCAGGCTGGGATCCGGGAGCACTCTCGATCTTTCGCGACCTGTTTCAGTTGCTCGCGCCGAAGGGACACACCGAGACAGCTAATCGTCCCGGCATCAGTCTTCATCACAGCGCCTGGGTGCGCAGCGTGCCAGGGGTCAAGGACGCACTCTGCACCGAACTGCATTCCGCCGCGACCGGATCGCAGCGCTACGTCTACGTCGAATTTGAGCCCGGGGCCGATCGAAACACCGTTGCCGATGTGATCCGAAGCGATCCGCTATTCCTCGACGTCGAAACGCTGGTCCTGCCGGTCGAAAGCGTTGCTGCACTCGAGGAGGAAGGCCACGGTGTCATTGTCCAGCGCCGAGGAACCGCTGGTCGCACAGGCCACCAGCTCCTGCTCCTGGAGGCCCGCTTCGATCGATGGGCGCTCGCCGCGCAAATGATGATCGCTGCCACGCGGGCGACCGTCAGCCAGCCACCTGGCGCCCATTCGCTGCTCGACATGCCCCTGTCGGCCCTCACCCCCGTTGAGCGCAGAGGAGCAGCATAGCAAGAGACCTGACGGCTCGAGTTCGAGCCTCAAGGAGGAGCCATGGATTTCTTCGACGTCATCGAACGCCGTCAGTCGATCAGGGCCTTTGCCGCCAACGACGTCGAACCGGCCAAAGTCGAACGCATCCTCGCCGCTCTGTGCCTCGCACCCTCTGCCGGCAACCTGCAGGCATTCCTCGTCGTTCTGGTGCGCGAACAGGAGAGAAAAAAGCGGCTGGACGAGGCCGCATATGGGCGGGGGTTCCTTACACAGGCGCCGATTGTCCTCGCCTTCTTGGCCGATCAACGTCGCAGCGCAACCAAGTATGGTACGCGCGGCACTACATTGTTCTGCATCCAAGACGCCACCATTGCTGCCGCCTATGCGCAGCTAGCTGCGAGTGCTCTGGGTATCGCATCCTGCTGGGTGGGCGCGTTCGACGAAGCGCGGGTCGGCACCGTACTCGTCGCCCCGGCCCATCTGCGACCTGTCGCACTGATGCCCCTTGGATACCCTGCCGAAGCGCCGGAACGCCGTCACCGGCGCCGGCTGAGCGAGCTCATGCGACACGAGCAGCTTTAGAGTCCCCGATAGGGGATCAGGAAACCCCACGCCTTTAGGCGGCATGGGACTGCTACCTGCCCGGTGTAGACTGGGGCATGGATGTCAAACGGCGCTCGAAGTTGACCCCCCGTCAATATTGAAAGCTTTTTGACATCGATGGATTTTTCGACCGCAAGATCATTCTTCGTCGCAGCCGAGGCTTGGCGCGCGCCACAGTGCGCGAGCGCCAAGACAGGTGATCGGCGATCAGCGCAATGGCGCAGCCTGGATCAAGGCCGGACTTGGATCTCGTTAATCACTTTGTCGACCGCGAAGATGCACCACGCATCACGCTCCGCGGCATCTTTCTCGACTTCCGACGGAACGAGCCCGAACAACTGCACGGTGGTCCCCAGAACGACAACGCGAACCTGGCTGGCATTCACGAAGGGGTCTTTCTCCAGCACAACCCGCACCGCCTCGGCAATCATGTCTGGCCCGTCGTCTTCCGGAGGCTCAACGGCGATACCGTTTACGACGTCGCGAGCACCGGGGACCCACCACGCCATCACCCCGGCAAGGCGTTTCGAGGTGAGACCGGGAACGCGGCCATTCAGCGTCACCACCCCATCTTGCACTTCGGTGTCGATGTTGCCGCGTGCGCCGGTCGGTGCTCCGCGCATCAGGCGCAAGCCGTCCGCGTCGGCCTCGCGGATCTCCAACTCCTTGAAACTGAGCTCCTCGATCAGCATGTCGCGCAGATGCACCCGGATTTCCTTGTCTGTCATGCGAGTCGCCGCCTGAACATGCAGACGATCGACGATGCCGGCAATGCCGCCCAGCGCTGCGACGCGTTCGAGCGCCAGTTTCTTTGCCGCAACGCTCGGCACCTCGCCTGCCAGCACCAGCACCCCGTCCGACTCGATGCGTAGTTCGGAGGCGTGGAAGGCGGGGCCAAGGCGCGGCTCACTGCGGAGCGCCGCCCTCACCTTCGCCAGAAGCTTGAGATTACTCACATTCTCGGTGCGGTGTTTCATGGCTGCATCCAGCATTTTTCCGCTGCGACGACGAATCCCAAGCGCGGCGCCTCGCGCATTGATGTCGATCAATCGCGGACCTAGCCGCGCGTCACTTCCATTATAGCCGTAGGGTGCCATCCGAACCGACACCGACGCGTGTTCCAAAGCGAGCACACTCTCCGTCCAGTCTCTCCGACATCCACGCTCGATCGGCCGTCGAAGCGGGGTTGAGGCGCATATTGCGGATCTGCAGCGGCACCATGTCGAGGGCGATCAGCGCTCCGTCGGCGGGGCGGATCGTCGGGAAGTACATGAGCACGAGGTCGTCGCGGAACTCTTCATAGCCGCTGATGCCCTCATAATCGTCGATGAAGTCGCCGCAGCCGTAAAGGATCGGCCTGTTGCGATAGACCTCGACGGCTTTGAAGTGATGCGAGGAATGACCGTGAACGAGGTCGGACCGCACCGGTGTCGACTAACCGATGAGCGAAATGGATTTGCGCCCCAGCGATCTCGTAGCCCCAGTTGCGGCCCCAGTGGATCGACGC
>JACQEE010000187.1 GCA_016200725.1 Chloroflexota bacterium | reverse complement strand
AGGCGGCGATGGAGATCGGCGACGGCAAGCACCCGGTGCTTATCGACAAGTATCTCGAAGGGAAAGAGGTCGAGGTCGACGCGGTCTGCGACGGCGAGCAGGTGCTGATCCCCGGCATCATGGAGCATATCGAGCGCGCCGGCGTCCACAG
Source organism: Chloroflexota bacterium (assembly GCA_016200725.1). The sequence continues at coordinate 12,971 of JACQEE010000187.1, read as the reverse complement.
CGGCGACGCCATGTGCGTCTACCCAGGCGTGACTCTCACCAGCGACGAGGTCGATACCCTCGTCGACTACACGCAGCGCGTCGCAGTCGCGATGGACTACAAAGGCCTTATGAACGTCCAGTTCATCGTCATGCCCAGCGCGAATGGCGGCGGACCGGCCGTCTACATCATCGAAGTGAACCCGCGTTCCAGCCGCACGGTGCCCTTCATCTCCAAGGTCACGGGTGTGCCTCTGGTCAAGATTGCCACGAACGTGATGCTCGGGAGGAGCTTGAAGCAGCAAGGCTACGAAGGCGGCCTGTATCCGAAGTTGCCACTCGTTGCTATCAAGGCACCCGTCTTCTCGATGTCTAAACTCGTCGGCGTCGACACCTACTTGGGGCCCGAAATGAAGTCTACCGGCGAGGTGATGGGCATCGACAAGACCTTCGAAGGCGCCCTCGCAAAAGCCCTGATCGCGGCGAATCTCATGCTGCCCCCAACTGGCGGAGCGCTCATCAGTGTCGCCGACCGCGACAAGCCGGAGGCGGTGTCGCTGGTGAAGAAACTCGCCGAACTCGGCTACGACCTCTACGCTACTGAAGGCACAGCGGCCATGCTTCAGTCGCTCGGCCTCAAGGCGCAGATGACCACCAAGAAGCTGGGCGAAGGCCACCCTAACGTTGTAGATGTCATCGAGCAGGGGAAGGTGCATGTCGTGATCAACACCGCGCACGGTGGCCGAGCCCCTCTTCGCGACGGTTTCCACATCCGCCGTGCCGCCGTTGAGCGCCGGATACCCTGTTTCACATCCCTCGATACTGCCGCTGCGGCCATTCGCTGTATCACAGCCGGGCAAGCGATGTACAACGTCCTTCCGGTCAGCGACTACCTGAAGCGCTGACGATTTCCTGAGCCCGAACGGACCTTCTTAGAACTCTGTCCCCCTCCGAACACCTATACATAAGTGGCTCCTCCTAGGAAAGTAGTGTCTGTCCCGCTATCCCAAGTTGCCTGAAGCCGTTAGTATGAGTATGAGCGTTTTCACGGCTGTGCTGTACAAAGGTTTCCCCAAGTCCTCACCTCCTGCCGTGGCCGTGCCGGTGGCTCCTAGCGCATCGGCGGTCTTGGAGGATGTGCTTGTCGCCGCAACCCAGGCTGGCGACCGCACAGCATTCGAGTCGATATACTCCACTTATTACGACCGCATCTATCGCTACGTCCTCGTACGCATTGGCCACTCGACGGAGGCGGAAGACATCGCAGCCGATGTCTTCCTCCGTGCACTCGAAGCGATCGCCTCCTACAACAGTCGCGGTGTCCCCTTCGCGGCTTGGCTCTTCCGCATCGCGCACAACCTTGTCGTCGACCACCTGCGCCGCCGATCACGCCGGCCCACGTCGGTGCTCGACGAGTCGCTGCCGCTGCTTGATGAGGCCCCAGATGACCGGGTCGTCGCCGGGTTGGCGGTCATTGACGTCCTCGAGGTTATGCCGAAGATCACCGACGCCCAGCGGCAGGTGCTCGCGCTTCGTTTCGGAGCGGGGCTCTCCGTCGCCGAGACTGCTGCGGTGATGAAAAAGAAGGACGGCGCAGTGAAGGCGTTGCAGCACAGCGCTATCGGCGCTCTCCGGAGACATCTAGCGAAACGGGGTCACGAAGTCCCCGGGCAGGCTCATGTGGAGCCCGGTTCCGCCTAGCCGCGGAGTATCGGCGTCATCTGCTCGGGAGGCGAGCAGCAAGGTCTAACTGGAGGAGTCGGTACCCAGAATCATGAGTGCGAGTAAGGATCAACGGTTCAACGACGTTCTCGATGCGTGCCTTGAGCGCATGAGCCGGGGCGCTGGCATCGACGATTGTCTCGCGTCGCACCCTGCCGATGCCGATCGGCTGCGTCCATTGCTTGAGGTCTGTCAGGCGATCGGCCCTGCCAGCAGTGCCGGCCCTACCGCTGAGGGTCGAGCGGCTGGACGGCGACGCCTCCGTGAGGCACTGGCGGTCCGCGAGGCCGGAAGTCGGCAACGTGTCCCAGTACTCCTGCGCTCGTGGAAGTTGTGGACGGCCGCTGTCGCTAGTTTTGTGCTTGTCGCTGGCTCCTACAGCGTTGTCCAAGCGTCATCGGATACTCTGCCCAACGATACGCTCTACCCTGTGAAGCGCACTGTCGAACGTGCACGCCTCGCTTGGCCGATGACCTCGGACACAACGAAGGCTCGGCTGCGCCAGGACTTTGCTAACCGCCGCGCGGACGAACTTCTGAAACTAGCCCCCCGCGAGAGTGAGGTGGGCCTGAAGGCGCATTCTGCAGTGCTCGCCCGCAGCCTCGATGGCGTGGTGGCAGACTCGTTCCGTTTGGCCCAGCGGGACGAGCAGCATGTCCAGGCCTACCTGCAGCGCGCGGCCATCGAGCGGCGATCTGCCCTGGCCGAGCAGGATCTTCGCTTCGTTGCCACGCAGCGGCTCGAGGAACTGCGTGAGCGCATGGGGCGTGACCGCAGGGAGCATGTCCAACGGTTGCAGGCGCAACTCACCCAAATCTCGGGCGACAAGAAACCGGCTGTCGAACACACGCTGGCGTCGATGGATTCGCTCTACCAGCAGGCCATGAGCCGGATCGATGGCAAGGTGGAGGAGATGCAGCAGACCCGGCCTGACATGCGCCTGTGGCGCCAGGACGGCGCATCGCGCCAAGCACGTCAGCCTGTGGCGATGGAACAGGTGCTGTACGGTATGACCTACGACAGGCCTTCGCTGGCCGTGCCCAGGGGGCATCTGTCGAAGCATGAGGACGTGGAACCGGTGAAGCCCGCTGGTGCTGCGCCCGATAGGCGCACAGACTCGCGCCCATCCATCGGGGGCGCTGCTACTCCGTAACTGGTCTCTGGGCCACCGCAGACCGTCCTTGCGACCGTCCTGTCCACACCCGCGTGGTCACTTCTCTACTCGTAGCGAAGTGCGTCGGCCGGTGCGATGCGAGAAGCCTGCCGCGCTGGTGCGACAGTGGTGACCAGTGAGAAGACGTAGGCTCCCACGACGATGATGACGATGCGTGTCCAAGGGATCACCAATGTCAGGTTCGTCTCGCTGGACCTCGCATCCTGCACGATGTTGTAGCCGGTGATCACGCCGGTGATTACGCCGATCATGATCCCGAGCAGCGCGACGAATGAGGACTCCAGCAAGAAACTTGTCGATACCATCGAACGCGTGAAACCTATGGCGCGCAGTACGCCGATGTGATGCCGCCGCTCGACGACCGCCCTCGCGCTGATGACGCCGAGCGCTGCGATGCCCACTACGAGCCCCAGCGCCATGTAACCCGTGAGCAGATCAAAGATCGACCGTCGCGCCTGGCGTTGGCTATCGATCTCCTTGTTCAAATCAAGTGTGTCCATGCCATACGTGAACAGGGCAGCCTCGATTTTCGGCGCGGCGTCTGTCGTGCCTGGCTCCACATTGAAGAAGAGCTGCGTTGCCGGCGGCGGAGCCACGCCGGCCGACTCGAACGTGTACGTCGAAGTGTAGATAGCGGATGGCAGGAAGAGGAAGGCAAGATCGTCCAGCACGCCGATCACCTGCACGTCGACGTTCTTGCCCGCAGCGCGGTCGTAGACGCTGACCTTCACTGGATCCATCGTCTTGTTCTCGATATACAGGCCTGTCGGGTCGAGAGCGAAGCGGTCCTGAGGGCCGCCAAAGTTGAAGTTCCGCCGACTGGGCACGAGCAGCGGACTAACGACCGCGGTGCCGGGCCGGTCTCGAAGCGCGCGCCAGAATGCCGGGGCGTCGACGCTACCGTCAGCCTTGGTGAACTCAGGCGTCGCCAGGGTGATGTTGTACCGGTTGGACGATATGAAGTCATCATCTAGCCCGGTGAGGAATGTATCTTTGAGAACGGCGTTCGAGTCGTCGGCAAGTTTTGCCTGTGCGTCGGTAACCGTGCGCATCGTGCCCACCGATGGCTGGCCGTTGGCGCGGCTCACGAAGTTGAGCGTCGGGTCCGCCACAACGATCTTGGAGAGGTCAGTCACCGAGTTCAGGAGACCAGACTGTCGCGTGATGCTGCGGTTCTGCTGATCTTCCTGGAATGGCCTCGGCGCGCCGATCCCCAGCGCGATCACCTCGTAGCCGCCGGTCAGGCGCGGCTTGTCCTCGAGCAGATGGTCGAACGAGACGTTCACTGTTGCCATGACGATGATAGAAAAGATGACGGCGGAGAACATCGCTATCGATAGACCAGTGCGCGTGCCGGAGCGTAGCGGATAGGCGACTGCTGGCTTGACGATCGACGCGAAGCGCCGGAACCGTCCGCCCACTCGAGAGACCAGGCCGAGGATCGTGGTGGAGTTGTTCATCACGACAAGGACGCCGCCGGTGACGACGAGGGCCCCGGAGACGAAAAAGATGGAGAAGTTCTGGCTCCAGTCGTCCTTGAGCTTGTGGAATACAGTAGGTGGCAGGAGCCAGAAGACGAGCAGGTAGACGCCGACGAGCGTGAAGACCCATCGCGAAGGGACGCCGCGGTTTCGCAGCACCAGAGCAACGCCGATCGGCAGGAAAGATATGCCGAGACCAAACAGGGTGAGTTCACTTGTGACCCAGCCGTTTCCGACGAGGAGCACACCCAGGAGCACGAGAACGATGCCCCAAATGAGCGCTGCCCGGCCAGCGCGCTGCATCTCCGGTTCCTGGACATCCTTCACCGCGCGGACGATGTTCAGCTTGCTGATGCGCCACGAGGCGACGGCTACGGTGAGGAAGGTGAAGACGCTGCCGATGAAGAACGAGACCAACACACTGCGAGTCGCTACGTGCGCCGAGAGGCTGAACTGGTTGTTGTCCGACCGGTTCGAGAAGGCTTGCGATACGACGTGCACGAGGCCGAACCCGACCAAGATACCGAGCAGCGCTCCGATGGCGGCCGCACCGATGCTGTAGACGGCGCCCTCCGAGGCGAACATGCGCACGAGGTGGCTGCGCTGCATCCCGATGGCGCGCGAGATTCCCATCTCGCTCTTCCGCTCGGCGGCGAGCATCTGGAAGATGAGGAAGATGAGCAGCACGCCAACGCCGATCGAGAAGAGGCCGAAAGTGGTGAAAATGCTAACGAATATGCTTGCGATATCGTTGGCTGTTTTCACGATTTCGGACTTGAGCGGGAACAACTCCAGGCCGTTCTGCCGCAGCGCTGGCAAGTCCTTCAGCCGTGCCTGGACTGCTCCAGTGCGTTCCTCTCCCGTGGTGAAGTTGCCCTTATTAGATACGAGGATTGCCGATAACTGTCCCGGCTTGCCGAGGATACCTTGCACCTGCGCTAACGACCCGACTAGAACGACGTTGGTCTGCTGCCGCTTGAAGTACCAGCCATCGGCGATGCCCTTGATGCGGAGTTGTGCAGGCTGGCCAGGGCCGGCAGCGACTCCAATCGTATCCCCAGTCTGGGCCTCCAAGCGTCGAGCGCCATCCTTATCGATGTACACCTCGTTTGGCGCGAGGCCTCCAATGTCGACCGGCTCGCCCGTCGTGGTCAGGATGCGGTCGAAGGACTGGATGCGCGAAGGGTCTAACCCCGTGAGCAGGCCGCTCACCTCGAACTGGCGGCTTCGCGGATCGACGACGGCGGCGTTGGAGACGATCGCAGGCACGGCGCTCTTGATATCGGGGTCTTTATCGAGTGCTGGCCCGATCTGGTCGAACAGACCCTGCGAGAAGTAGCCGGGTACTTGCTTATCCTGCCAGACTGGCGATTTCTGATCGACGCGGACGAGCTGGTCGAGCGACCGCAGGCTATCCGTAGCGCTGCGCTTGATGCTGTACGTCATCGAGTCCCCCGTCGTGAAGGCGCTGGAGATGATGACGGTGGCCAGCATGAGGCCAATGACGATGAGGATGGTCTGCGCGCGGCGTCGCGGCACATTGCGGATGGCCATGCGCACGAGGACAGGGTTCCGTACGGCGATGAAGCCAAGCACCGCCATCACGATGGCAAAGAGAATGCCCATCACCAGGACGATGGTGCTCATCGGCGCGCCGAACAGGTTATCCACGGAATGTCACCTGGAGCAGGCGCTCTCTGGTGCTAGGCATGGTTATGCTGCTCGCTGACGATCTTGCCGTCGCGCATGATCACCGTTCGATGTGCGCGACGCGCAACGAACTCGGCGTGCGTCACGAGGACGAACGTCTGGTTGTTCTCTTTGTTCAGGCGGCAGAGCAGGTCCATCACCTCTTCCGCAGTCGATGAGTCGAGGTTCCCGGTCGGCTCATCGCCCCACACGATCTTGGGGTTGTTGACGAGGGCGCGGGCGACCGCGACGCGCTGCTGCTGGCCTCCGGAAAGTTCTGCCGGATAGTGGTCCTGTCGGTCGGCCAAGCCGACCAGAGCGAGTACCTCGATAGCCTTCGCTCGCGCGACTGTAGGCTTGACGTCGGCGAGCAGCAGCGGCAGTTCCGTGTTCTCGCGAGCGGTCAGCACGGGCAAGAGGTTATAGGCCTGGAAGACATAGCCCATCTCTCGCGCTCGGAAGGATGTCTTCTGAGCATCGGACATGTTGGCGAGGTCAGTGCCGCCGATAGCGACCGAGCCGCCATCTATGTCGTCGAGGCCGGAGAGGCAATTGAGCAGCGTCGTCTTGCCCGAGCCGCTCGGGCCCATGATGGCGATCATCTCGCCGCGGCGAACGACGCGACAATCAGCGCGTCGCTAGAGGTGGAGGGTGGAGTCATAAAAACACCTGGTGATGCCTGTCGCTGGCGGAAGGCGGATCGTACCAGTGTACCGCGAACGAAGAGAGGGCGCATGGGCGGCTCTTCAACGGGCCCCGCGGATGCTCCCACCAAGATGAGCCATGAGCACTCCCTACCACGAAGCGCTGCCGTCGCACCGTTGCAATTTGCTGGGTGATTGACTGACGGCTCGCTACATGTACATCCCACCGTTGAGGTGCAGCGCCTGACCGGTGATATAGGCGCCTGCATCGGAGGCCAGATAGAGACAGGCCTGGGCGACCTCGCTGGGATGGCCCAGCCTCGGGATGGGCAGTTGGTTGAGCCACTGCTGTGGGAGTGGCCAGGTGGGGTAGTCGTCCTTGGGGCGAGTGGTGTCGAAGACGCCGGGGACGATGGCGTTGACGGTGATGCCGGAATGGCCGAGTTCGACAGCGAGGGCCTTGGTGAGGCCGATGAGACCGGCCTTGCAGGCAACGTTGTGTGCCCGGTTGGCGACCCCTTTGAACCCGTCGATGCCGGAGATGTTGATGATGCGCCCGAACTTGCGCTGCAGCATCGAAGGGACGGCGGCGTGGGATCGCCGCGTTGTTGACCAGAATGTCCACAGCGCCCCAGCGCTCGCATGCGGCGGCAACGATGCGTTCGGCGGTAGTATGGTCGCCGACATCGCCGAGACTAACGACGGCCTTCGCGCCGGCATGCCGCACCTCGGCGGCGACGGCCTCAGCCTCGGCTTGGTTCGACCGAGCGTTCACGACGACGTTGGCGCCTGCCTCCGCAAGGGTGACAGCGACCGCGCGGCCAAGATTACGTCCCGCGCCGGTGACGACTGCCGTCTTCCCATCGAGGCGAAGGTCCATGGACGGCTCCTATGCCGGAACCGGCGACTCGAGCGCGTACAGCCTGGCGCAGTTGTCCCACAGGATCTTGCGCTTGGACTTCCGGGAGAGGGAGTCCATCGCTAGGAAGTTCTCCACTGCGTGCGGGTACGCCCCGTCGGGATGCGGGAAGTCCGTCGAAAACACGATGTTGTCGTCGCCGAACTCTTCGACCACATGGCGGACGAGGTCCTCATCCGGGTCGACTGAGATGTAGCACTGGCGCAGGAAGAACTCGGTGGGCGTGGCCTCAAGCTGGATGTCCTCGCCAGGGCCGTACTTCTCCCACTGGTCCTCGATGCGGTACAGCCACCACGGCAGCCACGAGCAGTTGCCTTCGAGGAACGAGACGCGCAGGTTGGGGAATCGCTGGAGAACGCCGCCCAGTATCACGCTCCCCGCTGCCAGCATCATTTCCAGGGTGAACGTCGCGGCGTGTGACAGCGTCCGGAATGCCGGATGCCCCGGCATTCGCGCGCCCACGTAGTCCCGCGAGAGCGCCCCCGAGGTACCGTGGAAGCAGGCCGGGACGTTGAGCCGCTCAAGTTCCTTCCACAGCACATCGAACTCCTGGTCGTGCACGTGCTTGCCGGCGATCGGCATCGGCAGCAGCGCGATGCCCGCCATGCCCAACTGCTCGACCGCGCGTCGTGCCTCCCGTGCCGCCTCCTCCGGGTCGTGCTGCGAGACGATCGCTGTGCCCTTGAATCGCCGAGGGTCGGTCTTGCAGAAGTCTGCCGCCCAGTCGTTGAAGCCTCGAGCCAGCGCCGCCGCGAAGTCCGCATCCATGTCGTCGTCGGAGATGTACATGCTCCCTAGCGACCGGAACATCACCGCGATGTCGATGCCCTCGATGTCCATCGCTTGGAGGAACGACGGCGCGTCGTAGTCTCGCCGACGTACCGGGTCGAGGAACGGGTTCGTCTTCTCCGTGAGCGGTCGGTTCGCCTTCGTCACTTTCGGGTCGACGATCCACGGTGGCACCGGCTTGCCGTCCATGACCCTTATGCGCCTGCCCTCCGCCGTCACCGCCGCTCGCGGCGCCCGCGACCGGTAGCGCTCGTCGATGTATTTGTCATAGAGGTTCGCGGGCTCGATCCAGTGCAGATCACTATCGATCACCTTGAAGCCTTGCTTCATGGCAGCCTCCTCCGCGCAACTACAACTTCCGCTTCACGGCATCGCAGAATTCGAGAGCCTTTGCCCTGCCACCCTGGTCCGGCGTCAGCGTGTTGCCATCTGCATATACCGCTTCGACTGCCCGCTCGAGGCGCTGGGCGGCACCGTTCATGCCAAGGTACTCCAGCATCAGGACGGCAGAGAGCAGCGTGGCGGTGGGGTTGATGATTCCCCTGCCCGCGATGTCCGGCGCCGTCCCATGCACCGGCTCGAAGTAGGCATACCGCTCGCCGAAGCAGCCGCTCGGCGTGATTCCTAGCCCGCCGATGGTGCCCGCGCCCGCGTCCGAAAGGATGTCGCCGTAGAGGTTGGGTATCACGACCACGTCCAGGCCGTGTGGCTCGGCAACGATCATCCGCGCGAAGTTGTCCACGATGTACTCGTCATAACGCAACTCGGGATGTCGCGCCACCGTCTCGCGAACGACGTTGCAAAATAGCCCGTCCGTCTCCCGCAGCAGGTTGTACTTCGCGACGGCAGTCACGCGCCCAGGCTTGCCGTGTTTCTTCCGGTGCAGCGCGACCCGGCAGGCGAACTCGGCGACGCGACGCGACCCGCGCTCCGTGATGACCTTCAGCGCATAGCGCCCGCACTCGCCCTTCACGATGCCACGTGCTTCGACCTTCGCGCCTAGGGGCGTGGTCCATAGTTCGTCGAGACCGCCCTCCGCGCCGAGGTACAGGTCTTCGAGGTTCTCGCGGATGATGACGTAATCGATCCCTTGAGGCCGGGCAAGTGGGCTGCGCGCGCCGGAGATGTACTTGATGGGGCGTAGGTTGGCAAAGGTCTGCTTCTCGAAGCGCAGATGGCGGATCGCCCCGCCAGTCTTACCGCTCGTAGCCCCGAACAGCGTGGTGTCCGCCTCATCCACCGCGCGCCGCGCCGCTTCCGGGTAGCCGCTGCCCATCGCTCGCATGGCTGCCTCGCCGGTGAGCGGGCGCAGGAACTTGATGGGCAGTTCCATCGTCTCGAGCACCTCGACGGCTGGCCGCACCGCCTCCGGCGCGGCGTCGTCGCCCTCGATAACGCATACCTTCTTCATGCCCACCCTCGCCTGCCTCGTCAGGCGGGATGGTAGCGCGGTACGGTCAGGAAGGCAACGCGGCGAGATGCTTCGGCCCGACTCGTGCGGAGAACGCGGCGCCTATCGTTACCCCGCCTTGGCCCACCGCTCGCCGACGACGCGCAGCCCGCCGAACAGGGTGGACTTGAGGCGCGACGTTGCGTAGTGCTTGCGCAGCCAATCCCGAACGGTTGCAGCGCGTCCTGCTCGAGCGAAGAGCGCGTCATAGCCCCGGTTGCCCATCCGGTCGTAGACAACCCGGTTGACGATCGACGACTTGAGGTGGCCCGCCAATCGTTGTCTCCAAGCGGACTCGTAGGATGCGGGCTCTCCTCTGGTAACCGACTGCGCGGCAAGACAGCCCGATACGACGGCAGACCGTATGCCGAAGCCCCAGAGAGCGTCCTGGAAGCCCGCAGCCTCGCCGGCGTAGGCCACGCCATTGCGGACCGCGCGTTTCGGCAGGTAGATATTGCCGTACCCTCCGAAGTGCCGGGGATTCCTCATCGTGAACGAGACTTTCTTGCGGAAGAACTCGACGGTTCGTTCTACGCAACGCTTTACGTCGGTGAAACTGCCAAACATGCACGTGGCAATCGTGCCTTGGCCGCCTGCGATGAGCAGATAGGAATAGCCCTTCGGTGCCAAGCTGTCGCTCGCGGCGGCATAGGCCCCATCGGGCGCATCGGACTCGAATAGGTAGCCGACCGAGATCGCGTCGGAGCGCCGTGGCCCCCACGCTGCTATCGAGCCTGCCTTCGGCTCGCGCACGGTGTCGTTGAAACGGATCTCTGCGCCCGCCGCGAGCGCCTGTCGTTTGAGCGACTGGTCCAGTGTCCCTTCGCTCGACCCGCGGCGGACCAGGTAAAACATAGGCTCCTTGGAATCGAAACAACGCTCCCGGCCATCGTGGTTGTAGGTCACGAGGCGGCTGAACGGCGTGTAGTCGAACGTCGCCTCGATTCCGAGGCGGTGGAACTCTCCCAGGATGTCCTCATTCCGCGTCCAGTTCTCTAGACCCTGAAAATCGCCATGGAAGCGTGCGCCGACGGTCGCCCGGCGTTCGTGCACGATGGTCGGCACACCCGCTCGAGCGGCGGTGATGGCGGCTGCGAGGCCGGCAGGGCCGGCGCCGGCGATGTGGAGGGCTTCACGCGACATGGCATTCCATCATACGAAAAGGACGTCGCTGTGGATGAGGGGCACTATGCGGCCTCGACGGCGAGAGCGACTGCTCCGCCGCCGGCGTGACAGATCACTGCGAGGCCGCGTTGCGCGCGACGTGTTTGGAGCGCGTGCAGCAGCGTGACCACGATCCGCGCGCCGCTCGCGCCGATCGGGTGTCCCAGCGCGATGGCTCCGACGTTCACATTCACGCGAGTCCAGTCCCAGCCCAGCTCGCCGCCGTTCGCCAGCGCCTGCGCCGCGAAGGCCTCGTTGACCTCGATGAGGTCGTAGTCCTCGAGCCGTGTGCCAGTCTTCTCGAGCAGGCTGCGCACCGCGAGGGTCGGCGCATCGAACAGCCATGCGGGGTCTATCGCAGCATGCGCGTAACCCGTGAGTCTCGCCTGCGACTTGACGCCAAGTTCACGAGCCCACGATTCGCTGAGCACCACGACGCTTGCCGCGCCATCTGAAATCTGGGAGGAGTTGCCCGCGGTCACCGTCTTGCCCGGCGGGAAAGCGGGCCTGAGGCCGCCGAGCGTCTCGGCCGTCGTTCCCGCACGCGGCCCTTCATCCTTCGTCACCAGCACCGTCTCTTTGCGCGTCTGCACTTCGACCGGCACGATCTCTCCAGCGAACGCGCCCTCGCCTGCCGCCGACAGCGCCCGCTGGTGGCTCCGCGCCGCGAAGGCGTCCTGGGTCTGCCGCGAGATGTGATGCTTCTCCGCGATCGCCTCCGCTGACGAGCCCATGTGCCTGTCCTCGAACGGACACCATAGGCCGTCGCGGAGCATGTGATCGGCGATGGGCACATCGCCCATGCGATAGCCGGTGCGGCTGTTCACGAGCAGGTGCGGCGCCAGGCTCATGTTCTCCATGCCGCCGGCCACCACCACCTTCGCATCCCCGCTCTTGATCGCCTGCGCTGCCAGCACGATGGACATCATGCCCGACGCGCACGCCTTGTTGATCGTCAGTGCCGAAGCGGTATCTGGGATGCCCCCCTCGATGGCCGCCTGCCGCGCGGGGGTCTGCCCTACGCCTGCGGACAGCGCGTTGCCCATGATCGTGTATTCGATCTGATCGGGCGTCAGACCGGCACGGTCGATGCTGGCGTGGACGGCCACTGCCCCGAGTTTGGTGGCGGGTGTCGCAGCGAATGCCCCGCCGAACTTGCCGATCGGGGTGCGGGCTGCTCCCGCGAGCACAACAGATTCCATGCAGCGATTGTACACCGCAGGCATTCCTCAAGGTTCGCCAACCGCTACAATGCGCGCGCAAAGGGGGCGCTATGGCACGAGTGCGGTATCTCCAGCGCAGCGATTTGCCAAACGATGTACAGGGCAATGCCGAGCACATCGAGGCAACGTGGGGGCGCATCCCCCGTCCGCTCCAACTGATGCTGCACAGCTCCGGCGTCTCGGCCAGCGTCTCTGACCTGATGAAGGCGCTGCAGGGCGAGACCTCGCTGGATCTGGTGACACGCGAATTGGCCGTACTCACCATCTCGCGCCTGCTCGACTGCGCCTTCGAATGGACCTTCCACGAACGCTCAGCCGCGAAGGCAGGCGTGCGCCCCGAGGCCATCACTGCGATCAAGTCTCGCCGATGGGAGGCGCTTGATGACGCCGAGCGACGGGTCGTGGAATACGTGCGGCAAGTCGTAGCCAATCGAGTGACCGACGACACCTTCCGCGGAGTCGAGGCTGTGCTCGGCACGCGCGGCGCCGTCGAGTTGACGGTCACCGTTGGCTACTACGTCATGCTCTGCACGACCACCAACGCGCTAGCCATCGACCTGCCAGACAGCATGAAGCCGACGCTGGGCTGACCTGCTCCCCTGTTTAGGTCCAGGCATTCCTAGAGTCCAGCCCGGAATGGGCCCCACCCCTTCTCGGTACCAAACTGAGTGAGATTTTCCGGGGTTTTCAGGCCAGCTTTACTGCCTCGAGAAACTCGTGTGGGCTACGATTGCCCAG
>JACQEE010000188.1 GCA_016200725.1 Chloroflexota bacterium | reverse complement strand
GATCATCGCCGCCTCGCTAGAGAAGTTCGCCACCGAGATTCGCGGTCTCCAACGCACCGAAGTGCGCGAGGTGGAGGAACCCTTCGGCGAAGGGCAGACTGGCTCGTCGGCGATGCCGCACAAGCGCAACCCCGAACTGTGCGAGCGCGTCTGCGGGCTGGCGCGCGTCATCCGCGGCCACTCGACGACCGCCCTCGAGAACGTAGCGCTGTGGCACGAGCGCGACATCAGCCATTCGTCGGCCGAGCGCATCATTCTGCCCGATTCGTGCCTTGCGCTCGATTACGTCCTCGACCTGTTCACGTTCGTGATGCGGGGACTGCGGGTGTTTCCTGATCGGATGAAGCACAACCTCGAGTCGTCGGGCGGGCTGGTCTTCTCGCAGCGTATCCTGCTCGCGTTGATCGAGAAGGGTCTGTCGCGGCAGAAGGCATACGAACTCGTGCAGCGCAACGCGATGCGTGTCTGGGACACGGGCGCGTCGTTCCGCGAACTGCTCGAACGGGACCGTGACGTGGCGAAGCATCTATCGCCGGGCGATCTCGACAAAATCATGGACTACGCCTACTACACGCGAAACGTGGACGCGATCTTTGCGCGGGCGGGTGTGTAGACCTCGGTGACGACGGCGACGAACAAAATAAACGCTGTGATACGATACCGCGCGTTGTTGAATCGAGCGAAGGCATCGAGTTGACCATGCCCTCTGCCCTCACCAATACCGATCTCCCGAAACTCAGCCACCGCGGCAAGGTGCGCGACATTTATGACCTCGGCGATGCGCTGCTGTTCGTCGCCACTGACCGCATCTCGGCTTTCGACGTCGTCCTTCCCAACGGCATTCCCGAGAAGGGCGTCGTGCTCAACGAGATGTCGCGCTTCTGGTTCGACAAACTATCGAATGTAGTGCCGAACCACTTCCTGGCGATGGGAACGGACACGGCGAAGGTCGCGAAGTACTTCCCGAACCTGCCGCGGGAGGTCGCCCGTCGGGCGATGCTGGTCAAGAAAGCCAAGCCGCTATTCGTCGAGTGCGTCGTGCGCGGCTACCTGGCGGGCTCGGCATGGAGTGAGTACCGGAAGACGGGCACGATAGGCGGCGCGCCGGCGCCTAAGGGCATGCAGGAATCGCAGTTGCTCGACCCGCCGCTGTTCACGCCGACGACGAAGGCCCAGCAAGGCCACGACGAGAACATCTCGCTCGACCAGATGAGCGGGCTCGTTGGCAAGGACATGGTGCAGACGCTGAAGAAGTTCACCCTGGACGTCTATCAGGCGGGCCACAAGTATGCGCAGTCGCGAGGCATCCTCATCGCCGATACCAAGTTCGAGTTTGGCTTACACGAAGGACAGGTACTCCTCATCGACGAGGTGCTCACGCCAGACTCCAGCCGGTTCTGGGAGGCCAAGTCGTACGCCCCAGGCCGCGCGCAGGAGCCGCTCGATAAGCAGTTCGTCCGCGACTGGCTCAACAACAGCGGCTGGAACAAGGAGCCGCCGGCACCGGCGCTGCCGCCAGATATCGTCGAGCAAACGGCGCGCCGCTACAAAGATGTCTTCCAACGACTCACGGGCCACCCTTTGCCACAATAACTATGGCTAACCACTACCTCGCCAAGGTCTACGTGACACTCAAGCCGACGGTGAACGACCCGCAGGGCCTCACCGTGCGTGGCGGCCTCCATTCGCTTGGCTTCGCAGAGGTGCAAAGCGTGCGTGTGGGCAAGTACATCGAGGTGCACGTGGAGGCGGCCAGCGAGGCGCAGGCCCGCGAGCGCGTCGCCGAGATGTGTAAGAAGTTGCTCGCCAACCTTGTCATCGAGACGTTTCGCTTCGACCTGGAGCCTATCAAGACTCCTGCGAAGGCTACCTAGCCCGTCGAGCCCCTAGGTCGCAACGGCAGTTCTTACGGTGCCATGAACAAGAAGACTGTCCGCGACATCGATGTCTCCGGCAAGCGCGTACTCGTGCGCGTAGACTTCAACGTCCCGCTCGACGCGTTGGGGGCCATCAGTGACGACAGCCGCATCCGTGCTGCGCTGCCCACGATCCAGTACCTGCTCGAACACAAAGCGCGCGTCGTACTGTGCACACACCTCGGTCGCCCGAAGGGACCGAACCCGAAGGATAGCCTGCGTCCCGTCGCCCAGCGCACGGAGCAACTCCTGCACCGTCCCGTTCGGCTCGTCGAGCGATACGTGGGCGTGAAGCCTGAGGAACTATGGAAGGCTGCGCCAGCAGATGCCGTCCTGATGCTGGAGAATGTCCGGTTCCATCCGAGGGAAGAGAAGAACGATCCAACATTCGCCAAGCAGTTGGCCTCGCTAGCAGACGTCTACGTCAGCGACGCCTTCGGTACGGCGCACCGAGCCCACGCCTCGCGACAAGGCGGCACTCGTCGAGAACATGCTCGCCCGCGTAGACGTCGTGATCGTCGGCGGCGGGATGTGCGCGACCTTTTTCAAGGCGAAAGGCTACGAGGTTGGCGCCTCGCTGCTCGAGAAGGACATGGTAGAGCGCGCGGCGGCGATGGAGCGAGCGGCCAAGCAACGAGGTGTTACGTTCCTGCTCCCCACCGACGTCATCGTTGCCGAGAAGTTCGACGCGAATGCCGCATCGAAGACGGTGGCCGCGTTAGCGGTGCCAGCCGGGTGGGTTATCATGGACATCGGGCCGGAGACACAACAGGCCTTTGCGCGCGAACTCAGGACGTGCAAGACGGTCGTGTGGAACGGGCCGATGGGCGTTTTCGAAATGCCCCGCTTCGCGGCTGGAACGAAGGCGGTGGCGGAGGCGATCGCATCGCTAAAGGCCACGACGATTGTTGGCGGCGGGTCTACGGCCGAGGCGGTCTACAGCCTGAGGTTGGCGGACAAGATGAGCCATGTCTCCACCGGCGGCGGCGCGTCGCTCGAGTTGCTCGAGGGCAAGACACTCCCCGGTGTGGCTGCGTTGCTGGACAAGTGAGGCGTTATCGCGATGACCTTCCGGCACATCACTGACATCGCCGAGTCGACGCCGACGAAGATCGTGCTCACCGTCGTGGACGGGCTCGGCGGGCTGCTGCATCCGAAGTACGGCAAGTCGGAACTCGAGGCGGCTAACCTGCCGAACCTCCGTGCACTCGCCTCGGAGAGCGTGCTCGGACTCACCGATCCGGTCGCGCCTGGTGTGACGCCAGGGAGCGGTCCTGGCCATCTCGCGCTCTTCGGCTACGATCCGCAGGAATATCCCATCAAGCGCGGCGTGATGGAGGCGCTCGGCATCGGGCTGACGCTCAAGCCGGGTGAGGTGGCTACGCGGGGCAACTTCTGTACCATCGACTCCAAGGGAAATGTCACTGACCGGCGCGCAGGCCGCATCCCATCCGAGGAGGCAGCGCCGCTCGTGGCCAAACTGAACGAGATCACGGTGGACGGCGCCGAGGTGTCGGTTTATCCCGTGAAGGAACATCGCATCGTCGTCATCTTCAAGGGCAAGGGCTTGGACGATGAAGTGACCGAGACAGACCCACAGAAAACGGGCGTGCCGCCGCTCGAGGTGCGTCCACTGCGTCCGCAGGCCGAAAAGATGGCGCGCATCGCAAATCAGTTCTCGGCGAAGGCCAAGCGAGTGCTGGCGGGGCAGCCACGCGGGAATATGGCGCTGCTGCGAGGTTTCTCGCAGTTGCCACACGTCCCTTCGATGGCTGAACGATACAAACTGAAAGCCGCCGCCATCGCGGCCTACCCGATGTACCGAGGCCTCTCGATGATCGTGGGAATGCGCATCATCGTGACTGGTGCGACGTTCGCCGACGAGTGCGAGACGCTAGCGAAGCACTGGCAGGAGCACGACTTCTTCTACATCCACTTCAAGCCTGCCGACGCGGCGGGGGAAGACGGCGATTTC
>JACQEE010000205.1 GCA_016200725.1 Chloroflexota bacterium | reverse complement strand
AGTCCGCGTCGTGCCAGGAAGCCTGCCATTTGCAGGCATCATGCCATCCCTGAGGGGAGCGCGCCAGTGCGTAGGGGAACCTAACCCCTACCCCTTCCCTGGGAGGGAAGGGAGGAAGACCCCAGCCCAGATCCTTCGACGAAGACGCCTCAGGATGACGAGAAGGAGGCGTTATCCGCCGAGGGCCCAGGCAGCGAGGACAACAGGTGGGATGAGGGCCATCGCGATAGCGCTGGGCATGGAGAGCCTGGCGATGTGGAGTAGCGTCGCGGGCAGGCCTAGGCGCCCCTCATAAGCGAGGTAGCGCTTTCGCCAGACAGGGTTGAATTTCGCCTTGAAATGCAGCAGCCCGTCGTAGTCGTATAGCGAGCGGAAGGGCTTTGCGAGGTCGCGGGCTCTAAGCGGTCCCCAGCCGACAGGCGAACCTGCAAACGGAGTGCCTGACAGGCTTGCGCGGTCGAGTCCCTCTGCCTTGAACGACAAGAGGGAGGAGGTAATCAGGAAGTCATTGAGGCCAGCCATTACGTTGGGGCGGTTGCGGAGCAAGTCGAGCATCCACTCGCTACGGACAGGCGCGGGCGTCCAGGTGACAAAGCCTAGTAACTCACTATCGGGGCCTATCGCCGTGCCGAGGCAAACGGCTGGATCAGCGAGCGAGTCGGCGTTACCGAAGGCGAAGCGTAGTTCGGGGAGGTGCTTGGCGGCGAGCCAGTCGCGAGAGACAGCCGTCAACTCATCCAGCCTGGCGAATCGCTCTCCGGCGCTCAGCCACCGAAAGGTAATGCCGCGACGTCGAGCGCGATTCATCGCCGCGCGCGCCTCGCGCCAGCGCTTGCCGCGCAGGTCGATGGCGCTCAGTTCGACGATGGCCTCGTCGCCGACCGAAGCCAGGCGGAAGCCGAGGCCAGCGACGTGCTCGGCGTACGGGCCGGGCAGCCCGCAGAAGGCTGGTCGCCAGTCTTCTCGGCGACTGAGGTCGAGGAAATCGTGCAGCAGCGGGAAGGCGTCGTAGGCTGGTCCGGACGGTGCGCCGACGGCGATGGCGCCGCCACCGCAGCGGAAGAAGGCCATCGCTGCCTCGCCGCGTGTGAGGGCTCGAGCGCCGTCGCGGAGGCAGAGGTAGGTGAGGCCATCGGTCCCGGAACGGGCGAGGAGGTCTCGGGCCTCTGCAAGGCTGGCAAGTCGTAGTGAGAGAGCGGTGTGTGTTGTCACGGAGGCTCCGATTCATTCTACCCCTCAACGGATGGCGCTGCGCTATCATCGCGGCACTGACCTAACCCCTGCCCCTTCCCTGGGAGGGAAGGGGAATTAGAACGGGAGGCTGCCATGCTTGGTGTCAACGACGTGATGCTGTCGGGGAAGAAGGCGTTGGTGACGGGAGGGGGAGGCGGCATCGGGCGTGGCATCGCGCTGACCTTCGCGAATGTTGGCGCAGACGTCGCTGTCATCGACCTGAAGCGCGATGGGGCCGAGGAGACGGCGGCGCAGGTGCGGAAACTGGGGCGTCGCGCGGTGGCGTTGCACGGCGACGTTGCCGACCGCAAGGCCCTGGAGGCAGCCTTCACGAAAACGCTCGCCGACCTCGGAGGTCTGGACATCGTGGTCAACAACGCGGGGATGTGGAAACCCAAGCCGGCGCTGTGGACGAGCGAGGAAGAGTGGGACCAGCAGGTCGGCGGGGCCGTACAACATCCGCGTCAACGCCGTCGCGCCGGACTACACGCCGACACCGGGGACGACGCCGGGCGGCTACAAGCCGGGCCAGTGGGACCGGCTGGCGGGCGTCATACCGCTGCGACGCATCGGTAGCGAGGACGACACGGCGGGCGCGGTGCTGTTCCTCGCGAGCAACCTCGCGTCATGGATCACGGGGCAGACGATCACGGTCGATGGTGGCGCGCTGGCCTGCGCCCGCGTCGAAGGGCCGATGCCTGTGAAGGCGTTGAGAGAAGAGGGGGTCAAGGGTTAGGGGTTAAGGGTCAAGAAAAGAAGAGGAGAGGGACAGTACAATAGCCGCGATTAGCACAGGAGGCATCCATGCTCGACGTAGGGGACAAGGCGCCGGATTTTACGCTCCCGGCTTCGAACGGCAAGAACGTCTCGCTGAAAGAACTCGCCGGCAAGAAGGTCGTGATCTATTTCTATCCGAAGGACAACACGCCTGGCTGCACGCGAGAGGCTTGCAGTCTTCGAGACTACAACGCCGACATCCAGAAGGCGGGCGCAGTCGTGCTGGGCGTGAGCAAGGACAGCGTGGACTCGCACAACAAGTTCATCTCGAAGTACAAGCTGCCCTTTGTGTTGCTGTCGGACCCCGACGCGAAGATGGCGGCTGCGTACGGCGCCTGGGGCGAGAAGGTGCTGTATGGCAGGAAATTCATGGGCATGAAGCGCATTACCTATCTGATCGACGAGAAGGGCAAGGTGGCGCAGGTGTGGGGCAAGGTGAAGCCGGACAACCACGGCGAGGAAGTGCTGGCGGCGATCAAGGGGAAGTAGGAGAGACTAACCACAAAGCACACTAAGCACACACAGAGGAGAAGAACGATTTATTGCTAGGACGGGCTGGCCCTAGGAGCGGGCGATCGTCTGGTAGGCGCAGTCTAGCGTGGTGTCGAAGGTGAGAAGGGGCAAGTCGAGATCGAGGGCGAGGTAGAGGTAGGCGGCGTCGTAGGCGGTGAGGCCGGCGCGGAGGGCGAGTTCGGCGGTTGGAGTGGCCGGAACCCGCCGCAAATCTATTTGGAGGCGGAGCGCTACTCCGAGCGAGTCAAGAAACTTCTCTCGGTTCGCTGGCTCGGCATTGATTTTCTTTACTGCGGCATTCGCGAGTTCATACAGTACAAGGTTGGGTGCAAGAATATGTACGTCGGATAGCAGATCCCGAGCCCTGTCGTGTTGGGGTTCGCCGAAGGCAAAGGCCACCAACACGGAAGCGTCGACCACTTTATCGACTGTCACGCATTTCTCTTATCAAGCGCGTCGCGTCGTCCCCGGTCTTTATCCCGAGAGCCTTGATACGCTGGCTTGCCTCTTCGACGGTAAGCCGTTTTTCTACAGGCCGGCCACTCGCGGCCTGTTCGAGGATTTGTAACACTTCGCCCTGGAGCGAGCGGTGGTTGCGCGCAGCCCGCTGACGCAGTTTCTCAGCGACATCGTCGGGGACGTTTTTGACCGAGATGCTTATGGGCATGAGGCGCCTCGTGGTTCCGTCTTGGAGCCATTGGCCGACGGGGGCGAAGATGAAGTAGCGGACGCCAGCGTCGATGAACTGCTGCATGCGCTCCGCGACCTGTTGGGGTGTGCCGACGAGCGGGTACTTGTGCACCAGTTTGTTGAAGTCCTGGGCGTAGTTCGTGCCCAGCGCCGTCGTCGCCCACTGCGCTGCCTGTTCGTACTTGTCGGCAACGGATGTGAAGACGTAGAGGGTGCGCCAGAGTTTCGAGGGGTCGCGGCCGGCGGCTGAGGCTATCTCTTCGATCTGTTTCAAGTCATCGCGGTACATCTCGGGCGTGTACATGTAGGGCATCCAGCCATCGCCGTAGAGCGCGGTGCGCTTGAGCGAGCCGCGTCGCCCGCCGACGAGCATGGGCGGGTGGGGTTTCTGGATGGGGTGGGGCTCGAGGCCGACGTCGTTCAGTTGGAAGAAGCGCCCGTTGAACGTGACGCTCGGCTCCGTCCACAGGCGCTTCATCAGTTGCATGGCCTCGTTGGTGCGAGGGCCGCGCTCTTCGCGGCGGATGCCCATCGCGTTGAACTCCTTGGGGTACTCGCCGCCGATGCCAACGCCGAGGACGGCGCGTCCGTTGGAGAGGTGGTCGAGGGTGGTGACGGCCTTACTCACCAGGACGGGATGCTTCAGGGGAAGCAGCAGAATCGAGGTGCCGAGCAGGATGCGCTTGGTGGTCATCGCGGCGGCGGCGAGGAGCATGAGGCCGTCGTACATGGGGTGGCGCCAGACGACATGCTCGCCGACCCAGACGGAGTCGAACCCCAGGTCCTCGGCGCGCTTGGCATCGGCGCCGACGGCCGCGCCGCGACCGACGGTGACTCCGAACTTGAGTGGCTCCATGCTGCTCCTTACGCGGCGGTGTAGCCGCCATCGACGACGAGAACGGTGCCGGTGACGAAGGACGAGGCGTCGGAGACGAGGTAGAGGACGGCCTGCGCAATGTCTTCGGGGCGTCCCATGCGGCCGATCGGCGTTTTCTGCTCCATGACCCGGTAGAGCGACTGCGCGTCGCCGGGGCGGATGGCTTCGAGCATGGGCGTCTGCGTGTAGCCGGGCGCGACTGCGTTGACGCGGATCTTGAGCGGCGCGTAGTCGATCGCCATCTGGCGCGTGAGCGCGGCGACGGCGCCCTTGCTGGCGGCGTAGATGCCCTGGCCGGGCATGCCGATGAGGCCGGACATCGAAGAGGTGTTCACGATCGCGCCTCCGTCGGTCTTGAGCATGGCGCGGATAGCGTGCTTGGCGACGAAGACAACGCCGCGAAAATTCACGTCCATCATGCGGTCGTACTCGGCCATCGTGAGGTCATGCAGCTTGAGCATGGACTGGCGGCCGAGGACGCCGGCGTTGTTGAAAAGGATATCGAGGCGGCCGAAGCGCTCGACGGCCTGGGCGATGCCGCGCTCGATGGAGGCCTCGTTGGTGACGTCCATCGAGACGACGAGAGCATGGCCTCTGGTGTTCTCGATGAGGCGCTGCGTCTCGAGGCTGCGAGGCTCGTCGCGGTCGGCGATGGCGACTCGTGCGCCTTCCTTGGCGAAGAGCAGCGCGGTGGCGCGCCCGATGCCCGATGCACCGCCGGTGATGAGTGC
>JACQEE010000162.1 GCA_016200725.1 Chloroflexota bacterium | reverse complement strand
TGGCGAAATACATTCGTGATGGTGTCAAGGTAGTCGCAATGGATGTTGCATCGTCGGCGAATGCGTACGTGATCTTCGAAACTCTAAACGACCGCGGTCTAGATCTGTCTGTCCTGGACTTGGTCAAGAATCATACGTTCGGTAACGCTGGAAAGCGTTTGGCAGAGGTTCAAGCGAATTGGATCACCATGATGTCTACCATTGCTGGTCGTCAAGCCGATGATTTTCTCAAGGTTTTCTGGACGTCCCGTTGGGGCAGAATCCAACGCGGTCGGCTATTTGATGAGTGGCGGGCCCGCCATGACAAGTTGTCTCCTGACAAGATTGTGACGTTGTCGAAGGATCTAACTGTCGCTGCCGACCGCTTTTCCGCGCTTGAAGTGAGCGATCACGACGCATGGAGTTCGTGCAGCAACACGTGTCGGCGTCATGTTAAGACACTCTCTGTATTGGGCAGTCGACAAACTTGGCCGCTCATCCTAGCGGCTTTTGATGTGTTCAAGCCTGAGCAAATGGAGCGCTTACTGCGCCATCTCATCGTACTGACTATGCGGTATCAGACGGTTGGGAGGAGGCGTACCGGCCTCCTAGAGATAGCAAGCGCCAAAATAGCTCAGCGTATTTTTAACAAAGAGCTGGACACGCCCCAGAAAGTATGGAAGGAATATTTGCCGCTTGTCCCAAAGGATAAGGAATTCGTTGAAGACTTTTTGAGGTGGATCGAGACCAAGTCGGCTCGGGCACGGTATGTTCTAGCGGAGCTCGAGGTCGCCCAATACCAACGTTCCCACAAGGGGGAGAGTCCCGATCAGATGCCTATCTGGGAAGACTTAACGCTTGAGCACATATTCCCCGTCAATCCTGGTAGCGAGTGGGCCGACGTGATGAAGGCCGACAAGGCTCTAAAAGATGAGTGCCTAGATAGGTTGGGGAATCTATGTCTTCTGCAAGGTAAGCCGAACAAAGATTCCTCCGCGAAGTCATTCATCTTCAAGTGTGAGAATTCTTACTCAAAATCCACGTTGGAACTAACGTCCGGGGTCACCGCACATCAAAGTTGGAATCGTCAGGCCATCGAGAAACGACAACTGGAGCTTGCTAAGCTAGCTGTGTTTGCATGGCCACTTCCCCAGGTGTGAGCCCCTCGCCCCCTTCCCTGCATCGCCTCCATCCCGTTACCATCTCCCTAGGCACTATCCCCACTACGGAGCACACACATGTATCTGATTCGTCGTGTCTACCGCGTCAAGCCGGGCACGCATCGCAAGGCCGCTGCCCTCATCGCGCAGATGGCGCAGAAGTACGTCGACGCCGGCCAGCGCAACCCGATCCGCGTCTACTGGAGCGGCGGCACTGTCCCCGGCCCGCAGAATCACGTCTACCTCGACTGGGTACAGGAGAAGATCGAGTCGCCGTACCGCCCCGGCAACAAACTCCCCGACGGCCTCGCCGAAATCGGCGGCGCCCTCCGCGAGTTTCAGGAAGAGTCCTGGGTCGAGTTCTACGAGATGTACCACGCCTGACCGGCCTGCTGGTGCCTCTTGCCTGAACTCTTCAACGTCCTTCCGCCCAGCGACGCCCTCGCGCTGCTGCGCCGCAACGTGCCGGTGCGCGCCACCGTCGAGCGCCTCGCGACCGCGAGCGCCCTCGGCCGCTTTCTCGCCGGCGACGTGCAGTCGCCCGAGGACTTGCCCGCCTTTCCACGCTCGGCGATGGACGGCTTCTCCGTCCGCGCCCGCGACACCTTCGGCGCTAGCGAGGGCCTGCCCGCCTATTTCACCATCGTGGGCGACCTCGCGACCGGCCGGCCGCCGACGGTCGCCGTGCGCGAAGGCGAGGCGGTCCGCGCGCATACCGGCGGCGCGCTGGCGAAGGACGCGGACGCCGTCGTCATAGTCGAGCACACGCAGCAGGTGGACGCCACCTCGATCGAGGTCGTCCGCGCCGTCGCTCCCGGCGAGAACGTGGTGCAGGTCGGCGAAGACGTACGCAAAGGCGACCTCGTCCTGGCGAAGGGCCATCGTCTGCGCCCGCAGGATCTCGGCGGTTTGCTTGCGCTCGGCATCGTTGGAGTGCCCGTTGCGCGACGGCCGCGCGTCGCCATCGTCTCCACCGGCGACGAGGTTGTCCCGCCTACCGCGAAGCCTGGCCCGGCGCAGGTGCGAGACGTCAACTCCTATACCCTCGCCGGCCTGACCGAGAGCGCCGGAGGCGAGCCCATCGCGTACGAGATCGTCGGCGACGACGAGCCTGCGCTGCGCCACGCAGCCGAGCGCGCCCTCCGCGACGCCGACATCGTCGCGATTTCCGCAGGCTCCTCTGTGAGCACTCGCGACATGACTGCGCAGGTGATCCAGTCGCTCGGCAAGCCGGGCATCCTGCTCCACGGCGTTTCGCTCCGCCCCGGGAAGCCCACCATCCTCGCGGTCGTCGGAGACAAGCCGGTCTTCGGCCTCCCTGGCAACCCGGTCTCCGCCATGATCGTCTTCGACCTCTTCGTCCGCCCAGCCATCGCCTGGCTGAGCGGTTGCGCTGAAGCGCCCGCGCCGCCCGCCGTCCGCGCCACGCTCGCTCGCGATGTGCCATCCGCGGCTGGTCGCGAGGACTACGTGCCTGTTCGCCTCGTGCAGCGCGACGGCCGCCTCTTCGCCGAGCCCGTCTTCGGCAAGTCGAACCTCATCTACACGCTCGTCCGCGCCGACGGCATCATGCAGGTGCCGCTGGACAAGGCGGGCCTTTACGCCGGCGACGAGGTGATGGTGCGTCCACTGTAAGCCCCGTTCGTCCTGAGCCTGTCGAAGGATGAACGGGGCTCGTCGCAGTGCTACAATCCCCGACGCGGAGGTGCCTGACATGCCATACGAAACGATCAAAGTCGAGACCGTCGATCCCCATGTCACACTCGTGACGCTCAACCGGCCTGACAAGGCCAACGCGCTCAACCGGCGTGTCTTCGAAGACCTCGACCAGGCCACGAAGGAGATCGAACGCGACGCTGAGACGCGCGTCGTGCTGCTCACCGGCTCGCCGCGGCCCGACGGGCGGCCCTGGTTCACCTCCGGCGCAGACCTCAAGCCCGGCGACATGGGCCCTACGCCGCACTGGCTGGCCAACGAGGTCGTCAACCGCATCGACTCGATGGTCAAGCCCGTCATCGCCGTCGTCGATGGCTTCTGCACCACCGGCGGCATGGAACTCATCCTCGCCTGCGACATGCGCCTCGCGACGGAGACGACGCAGTTCAGCGACTGGCACCTCAAGAACACCGGCGCGGGCATCGGCGGCTGGGGCGCTGCGACGCGGCTCACGCGTCTCGTCGGCTTAGCGAAGGCCAAGGAGATACTGCTCACCGGGCTGCCTATCGATGGTCGCGAGGCCCTGCGCATCGGCCTCGTCAACCGCGTCTACCCATCGAGCGACAAACTCATGGAAGGCGCACGCGAGATCGCCCGCGCCATCGCCGGCATGCGCCCCGACGGCGTCAAACTCACGATGGGCTTCCTCGAGGGACAGATCGACATGGACCTGCACCAGGCGCTGCACTTCGCCGAGGTCATTCCCAACGTCATGGGCATCCAGCGTCGCTTCACGGACATGGACAAGCGCTTCGACCAGCGCCAGCAAGACCGCCGCGGCTCGTAGATGATGTCTTGGATCCTAAGGCCAGATCCCAGTAGCCGCGTATGGGCGCACCTCAGGTGCGCCCTCCCCCTCCAGGCCGCTCGCGTTGTGACAGAGAACGTCCTGCCGAGTGCAATGAGGCTGCCTTATAGGGGTTCAGGGGGCAAAGCCCCTAGACGGGGGGATAGGGGGGTGTCCCCCCTTAACCATATTTCTTGGG
>JACQEE010000155.1 GCA_016200725.1 Chloroflexota bacterium | reverse complement strand
TTCTTGAGGGCCAACGGACCTTCGACCTGCTCGTCCGCTTCGACGACCCTTCGCGAAGCAGTCTGGAAGCCATCCGCGGCGCCCTCATCGATACACCCTCCGGTGCCAGGGTGCCGCTCTCGGCTGTAGCGCTGGTGGAGGAATCGCACGGGCCCAATGTCATCCAGCACGAGAATGTCCAGCGTCGCATCGTGGTCTCGGCCAACGTCAGCGGGCGCGATCTCGGGCACGTCGTCCAGGACATTCAAGGGCGCATGGCTGCCAATGTGAAGCTGCCTACCGGCTACTTCATCACCTATGGCGGACAGTTCGAAAGTCAGCAGTCGGCGACGCGGCTGATCGGCATCCTCAGCCTGTTCTCGCTGGCGGCGATGTTCCTCGTGCTGTACGCCCACTTTCGCCAGGTGCCGATCGTGCTCCAGATCCTGCTCAACATCCCGCTGTCGTTCATCGGCAGCGTGGTGGCGATATTCCTGACCGGCGGGACGTTCTCGGTCGCCTCGATGGTCGGCTTCATTACGCTGACCGGCATCGCATCGCGCAACACCATCATGATGATTTCCCACTACCTGCACCTGATGAGAGAAGAAGGTGAGGCGTTTGACGTGCACATGGTCGTGCGCGGCTCGCTCGAGCGTCTGGTCCCGGTCATGATGACGGCGCTCACCGCCGGGATGGCGCTTGTCCCGCTGGTTCTGTCGAAGGGTGAACCGGGGAAAGAGATCCTCTATCCGGTTGCGACCGTCATCGTCGGCGGGCTGATCAGCTCGACCCTGCTAAACACCATTGTCACCCCGGCGGTGTTCTATCGCTTCGGACGGAGATCGGCTGAGAAATACCTGGCAGGAGACTCAGAGCAGGCATGAGGCCGCGCTCGAAACGCGAACCGGTCGTCGCACAACTACAAGGAAGAAAGGAGCCCAGAATGAATCTGAATGCTCGGCGGTGGAGTTTGCTCGCAGCCGTCATCGGAGCCCTCGTGATGGTGGGCTGTTCGTCGAACAAGAGCCAGTCCGAGGCGCCAGCGGCATCATCGCAGGCGGCACCTCAGGTGGCTGCGCCCGGGGGTGACATCGAACACGGCGAGTCGGTCGAGGCGATAACGCCGGCGGCGACAATCGCTGAAATCTGGACGCAAATCGGAGGCGAGCAGGGCAAGCTCTCCACTGCAATCCGGAACGGCCAACTCAAGAACGTTCACCATCTCGCCTTCGGGATCCGCGACCTCGTTGTTGCGCTGGCGGACAAAGCGAATGCGGCTTCGCCGGCGAGCGCTTCCAGGCTGAACGGCATGGTCGAGCAGGTGAAGGCGTCCGCGACCAGGCTCGACGAACTCGGAGACGCGGGCAATCTGACTGGAACCCAGACCGAGTTCGCAAAGCTCGAAACGGTTCTCGGCGCGATCAATAGCATCACCGGCGGAAAGTGACGCGGAGGCCGCATCAAGGTCAGGATCTGCTTCGCACCTCACAAAGGAGAACCCGATGACTCGAAGAACGATCTATTTGACCACATTGGCGGGACTGCTGATCGCGGCCAGCTCGATGGCGCATCCGGCGGCCGCGCCGGGCAAGGTTGTGCCACGCTCCGAGAACGTCACGATGAGTGGCGAGATCATCGACCCACAGTGCTACTTCACGCATGATAGCCGTGGCCCGGCGCACGCTCGATGCGCGTCCCTATGCGCCGAGGGCGGGCAGGGCCTCGCGTTTCTGGATGCTGCCTCCGGCGTCGTCTACCCACTGATCGCCAACGCACATGGCGCCGATCAGAATGACGGGCTACTGCCGCACCTGGGCAAGCCCGTCGAGGTGAAAGGCGTGGTCTACCGCAAGGCCAGCAACGCGGTGCTGCTCATTCAGTCAGTGGCCGCCAGCCCTGCGAAGACCAGGTGAGGAGACTGCTGACGAGCGAGCCCGCATGAGTTGGATATCTTTCGGGGGGAGCCGATGACGTCGCCAACGCCCGGCCGAACGCCAGCAACGCCGCGACGATTCTTGCGCCGGCGTGCCGAGATGCTCATCGCCCTGATTCTTTGCAGCGCAGCTGGCCCGGTTGGATCTGTAGCTGAGGGTGCGAATGGCCGCGCCGGGCTGTCCGTGCCGATGCCCATCGCTTCACCGGCCGGGGTGGGAAGCCGCGAACCGAATCTTGCCACGCTGCCCGATGGTCGGGTGGTGATGACCTGGCTCGAGCCAAGCGGAAGCGCGGGCATGGCGCTCCGCTGCGCGACCTATGACAGAGGTCGGTGGTCGCAGCCGTCCACGATCGCGGCCGGCGATTCGTTTTTCGTGAACTGGGCGGACTTCCCGAGCGTCCGCCCACTCGGCGGCCATAGGCTCGCGGCGCACTGGCTGTGGCGCAGCGGCGCGAGGACGTATGCCTACGAAGTCCGGATCAGCCAGTCGGAGGACGGTGGGCGCACCTGGAG
>JACQEE010000191.1 GCA_016200725.1 Chloroflexota bacterium | reverse complement strand
CGACTACCCGCACGCCGATTCGACGTTCCCGCACTCGAAGAAGGCCGTCGAAGAGATGTTCGCTGGCGTCGACGCAGGGATCACGCGCAAGGTCGTGCGGGAGAACGCGGCGAAGTTGTACGCTTTAACCTAACCCCAACCCCTTCCCTGGGAGGGAAGGGGCTAAGGCGTCGAGGCCTAACGCTTCGATTTTCTCAGGTGGTACGAGACCGTCCGGCGTCCAGCCTCGCGCTTGGTAGTAGGCGTCGATCATCATGTCCAACTCGGCTCGGGTGAGGCCAACGCCTGCCGCAGGACCATCGCTGAGGGCCTCGCTGAGCGCGCGCCTGGGCAGCGTGTCGTCGGCGCGAGTCCAGCCTTCGCGGATGTTGAATAACTTCTTGAGCGTCACGATGCGCTCTCCGGCGCGGCGCAACTCGTCGACAGTCATCGAATGGCCGGTCACCCACTCGTATGCCAGCGCCGACTCCGCTTCGATGTCGCGGAAGGCCTTGCGCAGGAACTTGCACCAGATCATCGAGTCCAGCACCGCCTCGCGGTCCTCGCTGCGCGCCGCGATGGCACCCCGCGACTCGTCCGCGCTGAGGCGGTCGACATCGGCGGAGAAGTCGGCCTCGTAGGCGGACGAGCGGTTGTGGCAGGCGCCGCGCGGGCTCACGGCGAGGCCAAGCGCCATCGTTTTGAGACTGCGCGGCTCGTAGCCCGGCATCTCGAGGCCTTTCACGTGCATCGCGAAGTCCTGAGACCCACGGCCTAGCCGCTCCGAGGCGCGCTTCGACCCCTCGGCCAGCAGCGCGCCGATGCCTTCGTGACGAGCGATGAGGTCGAGGCAGGCGAGGACTGCCTCGCCGTTGCCGAAGCGCAGGTCGAGGCCGCTGGTATCGTCCTTGGTGAGCAGGCCGCGCTGGATGCACTCCATTGCCCACGCGATCGTGCCGCCGGCGCTGATCGTGTCGATGCCGTAGGCGTCGCAGGCGCGGGCAGCGCGCACCACGACGTTGGGATCGTCCACGCCGACGAGCGGCCCGAGCGCGAAGAGGCTCTCGTACTCCATGCGCGCGCTTGCCTCTGGGCCACCATCCTTCGTCGTCAGAATTTTCTCGCAGCCGATAGTGCAGTTGGCGCAGTGCGCGTCCTTCGCGTGGTGGTGCTGATAGAGCGTCTCGCCAGCGACGCGCTCAGCACCCTCGAACGTCGCTTGCTGGAAATTGCGCGTCGGCAGCGTGCCGAGGCGGTTGAATACCGCGACATTGGCCATCGTGCCGAGCACGCGGTACTTCTCCGTGGCGTCGCCGAGGCTGCGCCGCGACAGGTCGCGGGCGTAGGTATCGATGCTGCCAGGATCGGCCAGCACGACGCTCTGCGATCCGCGCACGGCGATGGCCTTCAGGTTCTTCGAGCCCATGATGGCGCCGGGGCCGGTGCGCCCTGCCTGACGACCACCATCGTTGGCGATGGAGGCATAGCGGACGAGGCGCTCGCCAGCGGGGCCAATGCAGGCGACTCGCCACCCGCGCCCGAGCGTGCGTTTCACCGCAGCCTCGGTCTCGAAGGTGTCCAGGCCCAGTAGGCCGCGCGCCGACCTGACTTCGATGCGCCCGTCGTCGATGAGCAGCAGCGATGGCTCCGGCGCGCGACCCGTGATGACAACCGCGTCCGCGCCGACTTTCTTCAACTCGAGCGCAAGGAAACTCGAGGAGAGCGAGTCGCCGATGAAGCCCGTAAGCGGTGACTTCGCCAGCACGGCGAACTTGCTCGTCGTCGTAAGGCGCGTCCCAGTGAGCGGACTAGCGACGAAGACCAGCGGGTTCTCAGGCCCGAGCGGATCAGCGCCCTGCGGGCAGTAGCGATAGAGCAGGTACGTCCCCAGCCCGATGCCGCCGATGAAGGCGCGGAGCACGTCGTCGGGCAGCGGCTCGTGACGCGACGCGCCGGTCGAGAGGTCGACCACAAGGACATTTCCGTGATAACCGTACATTTGCTGTATCTAGAGGTTTCGGATCATGCGTTCATACTCATCATGACGGCCGATCCAAAACCATATGACCTCGTCAGCAGCCCGAACACCAAGTACGCGATAGTGTATTCCGATACGAGCAGAATAGAGCGGGAGCGGAGAGTTGACCCTTTTGAATTCGAGACCAGGGTGTTGAGGATTCTGCCTGAACTGGCGGTAGGAAGCCTTAGCTTGGGATTGAACTAGAGATGGCAAAGTCCGCAGCGCTGCACGAAAACGTCTCGTCGTCCTCGACTTCACAGCTTGTCGGGATCAAGTTCTTCTGTCAGGCCCGCTTCATACTCGGCGAGAGCCTCTTTAGCCAGGCGCCCGAGTTGCGGCTGACTCTTTGCAAACAAGTCCTGCCAGCGCTTTTCGGAGGCTATCTCCTCGAGAATGCGCGCGGCAATAGCGTCTTGGTCCCCTGGCGGCAACTTAGAGACCTGTTCCACAGCCTGCTGTAACAGTTTGCGCATACCCACCACCTCTGCCTCGTATTCTATAACGCCTACCCGCCCGCCTCGCCAGCGAGCAGCAGGACGGTTGCCCCGTCGCGCAGGGGACGCGAGAGGTCGGCGCAGAAGGATCGGCCTTCGAGGTTGAGCACGTAGCCCTCGGCGAGGCGTCCATCGGCGGCGATAGCCTTGCCCACCAGCGCAGGGCAGACCTGCGCGGCTGCGGCGACGGCGTCGGCCAGCGTGGCGTTCTCCGCAAGGACAAGGTCGACGGCTTTGCACCCTGCGGCGAGGCGTGGCACGCCGAAGAGTTCGAGGCGGCAGCGGACGGTCTTTGTCGCGGCGCGCATCAGCGACCCTGCCTCGCCAGCGATTGCGCCCGCTCGAGGTCTTCTGGCGTGTTGACGTTGAAAAAGGAGTCGAGGTCGGGGTCGAAGCGGCGCAGCTCTGCCTCTTCGACGAAGCGCACGTGCACATCCTCGAAGAACTTCGCAATCTTCAGGTCGTTTCGTTGGATGCGCGCCTCGATGGGCTTCAGGCATGTCTTCGCATAGGCGGCGTGCGTCGGCTCGGGGAAGCCTTCAACCATCGGCACGACGGCATCGTAGCCCTCGCGGAGCGAGAGCAGGTGGGTCAGCAGGCGCACGTTGAGGAACGGCATATCGGTAGCGACGACGATGGACCAGGTGTTCGTGGCCGCTGCTAACCCCGAGTAGATGCCGCCGAGCGACCCGCGATCGGGGTAGACATCGTTGACCACGCGAACAGCCTCGACGTTCGGCAACGCCGCGCGGCTGTCCTCATCCGCCGCCACGGCAACGATCTCGTCGCACACCTCGCCGAGGCGCTTGGCGACGCGCGCGAAGAGCGTCTCGCCGGCAAAGGGCTCGAGACGCTTGTCACGCCCCAGGCGGCGGCTCCGTCCGCCGGCAAGAATGACCCCCGTCACGCCTGTAGACCCGTCCATCGCCCGATTATACGGCGGCGAAGGTCGCGCGGCTCTACCGCGGCTTGATGCCGTAGATCTCCAGCGCGTTCTGGCCCAGGATGCGCGTCTGGGCGCGCTTGGGTAGTTTCGCGACGCCCTCGCGGACCTCGGCGACGACGGAGGCGGCGGTCACGTCGGTGTGCGGG
>JACQEE010000167.1 GCA_016200725.1 Chloroflexota bacterium | reverse complement strand
CCTGAAAACCCCGGAAAATCTCACTCAGTTTGGTACCGAGAAGGGGTGGGGCCCAAAACCCCGGAAAATCTCACTCAGTTTGGTACCGAGAAGGGGTGGGGCCCACGTGGGGGGTGTCCCCCACAAACCTCACGAGGGCGGGTGGGTGGGACAACAACGCCGCGCAGCAAAGCACCAACCAAATTCCCCCGCTCCGGAGAGCGAAATAGAGCAGTGCGCTACAATCTACGCTAGCGTCGTTTCGCGGAGCGCACACATGAAAGTCGGCATCCTCAATGTCACCGGCTATGCAGGCATCGAACTGGCACGCCTGCTGGCGAACCATCCCCAGGCGAAGCTGACCTCCGTCACTGGCCGCAGCGCCGCCGGCCAGCGTCTCGGCGACTACCTTCCCCACCTCGCCAACTTCGACCTCGCGATCACCGAGGAACTCGGCGACGTCGATTTCGTCTTCTCCGGCCTCGGCCACAAGGACAGCGCCGAGCGCTGCCTCCCCTACATCCGCAAGGGCGTCCCCCTCGTCGATCTCAGCGCCGACTTCCGCATCAAGGACGCCGCCGAGTACAAGCAGTGGTACAAGGTCGATCACCCCGACGCCTCGACGCTCAAGAGCGCCGTCTACGGCCTTACCGAGTTGCACCGCGACGAACTGCGCAAGACCAAACTCGTGGCGAACCCCGGCTGCTACCCGACGGGCGCAGTCCTCGCCCTCGCGCCTGCGGTCAAGCACGGCATCATCACCAGCGACATCATCGTCGACAGCAAGTCTGGCGTCTCCGGCGCAGGCCGCACGCTCAGCCTCACCGTCCACTTCGCTGAAGTCGACGAGAACGTTTCCGCCTACGCTCTCGAGGGCCATCGCCACTTCCCCGAGATCCTCCACGAACTCGAGCGCCTCAACCCGTCGCTCAAGCCCAAGGTCACCTTCGTCCCACACCTCATCCCCATGACGCGCGGCATCCTCAGCACCTGCTACGCGCCACTCAACGGCAAGGTCGGCTCAGGCAAGACCGGCAAGGGCGACCTGCTCGAACTCTACCGCGACTTCTACCGCAACGACCCCTTCGTGCGCGTCGTCTCGGTGCCCCCGCAGACCAAGCAGACGACGGGCAGCAACTACTGCCACGTCTACCCCACCATCGACGAGCGCACCAACCGCCTCGTCGCCATCAGCGCCATCGACAACCTCGTCAAAGGCGCCTCCGGCGAAGCCATCCAGAACATGAACGTCATGATGGGCTGGCCCGAGACGATGGGGCTTACGACACCGGGGATGTACCCGTAGACCGTCTTCTCTGTCATGCTGAGGTACTCCTCAGCATCTCGCACTCAGCACCCACGCCCCGTGTGTACGGTAGGGGGCGGACTTCAAGCCTGCCCTCGAGCGAAGCGAAGGGTCTGCCCGCTCGCCTTTCTCCCCCTCATCGCCACCCACCCCTCCGCCTCCCGCACCTCCCCCACCGCCAGCCCCGCCGCACGCGCTCTTGCCACCACACCATCCCGCTCCTCCTCGCGGAACCCCGACATGATCGCTACGCCGCCCGGCCGCAGCGCCGCGACCAACTCGTCCATCAACTCGTGGCACGCCCGCACGTGGATGTTCATCACCGCCACGTCGAACGTCCCCGCCTCGACCGCCTTGCACGGCAGCGATCCGCGCACCACGCGCGCCCTCTTAGCGAGCCCCTCGCGACGCAGGTTCGCCCGCGCCTCACGCACCGCGTCCACATCGATGTCCAGCGCCACCGCCGCCGCCGCGTCGAGTTTCAGCGCCGCCAGTGTGAGAATCCCCGATCCCGTCCCCGCATCTAGCACTCGTATCCCGTTCCCTCTTCCTGACCCCTGACCCTTAACCCTTGACCCAATCTCCTCTTCCAGCATCTCCAGACACAACCGCGTCGTCGCATGGTGCCCCGTCCCGAACCCCATCCCCGGATCGAGGCGCAGCACCACGTCGCCCTCGACCGCCTCGTACGCCACCCACGACGGCTTGATCACCAGCCGCTTGCCCACGCGCTGCAGCGGGAAGTGCACCTTCCAGGACTCGCCCCAGTCCTCCGGCGTCACCTCGCGGATGGTGTAAGCGTTGATAGCCGTTCGCCCTGAGCCGAGAGCCTGCCCTGAGCGAAGTCGAAGGGAAGGGTGAACGGGCTCGGTTACCGCCAGCAACTCCAGCGCGATCTCCAACTCGACCCGCCGCCGTCCCGCCGACTTCGGCAGATACGCCCGCACCCGTTCACGG
>JACQEE010000005.1 GCA_016200725.1 Chloroflexota bacterium | reverse complement strand
GAGAGGTTGTACGTACCATTACCGATCCTTCGTGCCTCAGGATGACGTCAAGTGCCGATGCCGATGGCACCACGTTAGTCAATTCTGCCAGGGTGCGTGCCTGTAGCTACCGATCCTTCGCGCGCTCAGGATGACGTCAAAAGCGGGACGTGCACACCGTTACGGTCGAAGCTCGTCCCACTCCGGATTTGCTGCAGAGATCAATGCCACCTTCTTCGCACGTGTCCAGCCTTTCAATTGCTTCTCACGAGCAATAGCCTCGCGGACGCTATCGAATTCCTCGAAATACACGAGCCGGTCCAGGCCATATCGCGCGGTAAACCCCGGTATCGCGCCCTCTTTGTGTTGGGCAACGCGGTGCTCCAGGTCATTGGTGATGCCAATGTAGAGCGTTCGCGACACGTTGGTGACAATGTAGACGTAGAAGGCGCGCTTCTGCATCGGGCTCTCTCGGCACTTTTGGCCCTCCTTCGTCCGGCGAGCTCGCATTTCCTTCTTGCCGATGAACCGCCTTTGACGTCATCCGTCGTTTTTGACGTCATCCTGCGCCTTTGACGTCAAAAACGGTCCCCCGCAGGTTGGGCGAACGGGACGGCGCCACGTTCGCTACATTCCCCCTTCTCCCCTTCCAAGGCGCGCCGTTGCACTTGACGTCATCCTGAGCGCGCGAAGGATCGGTGACTGCACGCACGCACCTCCAATCGATAGGTCGTACGTACTGCTACCGATCCTTCGCGCGCTCAGGATGACGTCAAGAACGACTCCCCCACAACTGCCAATTTCCTAAACTCGGTTCCCCGATGGCACGCTTCCGGCGAACTTATCGATGGGATAGTTCGCTCGTTGGAGGACAGTCCTTTCACGATTACGGATGATCGCGAGAGTCCGCGCAGCGCATGGCAGTACCCACCCATCAATAACGTCCCACGGGCGAAACGTCCCACGGGCTAAAGCCACGTGGCTATTCAGAAAAACCCCTGCCGGGCTGATCGGACAGACGCGCCCCACGTGCTAAAGTTGGCGTGGCATGGCGTGGCGTGGCGCGGCTTGGCCCCCGCATTCTCCCCGGTTTCTTCTTTCTGGCCGCGAATGGCATGAATTGCGCCGCAGAACTTCCTGCAGCCGCAGTACTGGCCGCAAAAAGGAAGTAGAAGTATGCAGTACCTTCCGTCTCTTCGCCGGCTGGCGCCGGTCGCGTTTTTGCTCGCGCTCGCCGCCTCATCCGCGCGCGCCCAGACCATCGTCTACGACTCGCTGTCGACCAGCTACTCCTCCATCGCCCATGTGATGACGGGGCCTTCCCTTGGAGAGGCCGACTGGGCGATCCAGTTCGTCCCGTCGGCGGGAGGCGATCTCGCATCGATCGAGGCGCCAATCGGGCGCCTCTCCGGGACCGGCGTGTTCACGCTCGCTCTCATGGACGACGCTTCCGGACTTCCCGGCTCCGTCCTGGCGACCTGGACCTTCGGCTTCCTGCCCGGCATGTACGGCGGACCGCCGGACTTCGGGCTGGCGGGCGTGTACGGAACTGCGGTCTCCGCGAACACGCCGATCCTCGTCGCGGGCACGCCCTACTGGCTGGCCGGATTGGCGGCCGGCGACGGAGCGTTCGGCTGGCTGGCGCAATCCGCTCCGCCCGGTCCCGGCGAGGTGACGCAGAGCAGCAACGGGTCGACGTGGACTACGCCCCCGCCGTCCATGAAGGGAGCGATCAAGATCGCCATCATCGCCGCGGCCGCCGCAGGCGGCGTGGGGGGCGCGATCGCGTTGCCCGGCAAGAAGAGCACATCGGATGGAGTGGTGCCCGAGCCGGGCACGTATGCCATGGGAGCGGGAATGGTTATCGGCGGAGCGCTGGCGCTGCGCCGGGGGCGAAGTGCTTCGCGAGCATGTCGAGCGTGATCCGGTTTCCCCGCTCGAAGAAGGCGCGCATCTTTTTCGACTCTTCCTCGTCCTTGAAGCCGTGGCCGCGGGCCGTCACGCGCGTCTTGCCGCCCTCCGCCGGCTCGAAATAGACCACGGTCCACATGTCGCGGTAGACCTTCATGAACG
>JACQEE010000154.1 GCA_016200725.1 Chloroflexota bacterium | reverse complement strand
CGTCACCTCGTCGGTGACCTTCTCGAATACCGGAGCCACCCGCATCCCGACGCGCACGTCCTCGGGCTTGCACCCCACGATGTTGGTCGGCAGCCGCAGGTCTGCTTGCTCATCGAGTTGCACTAGCGCCACGACGTACGGCCCACCGTCCTGGAACCCGGGCGCGACGAGATGGTGCGTCACGATAAACGAGTAAACGGTGCCCCGCCCCGATACCTTCGCGTTGCCGATGTCCCACGACTGGCATTGGCGGCACACCGGCGCCGGATAGTGGATGTAGTAGCCGCACTTGTTGCAGCGCTTCAGCACGATCTCGCCCCGACGCAGGCCCTCCCAGTAGTCGCGCGTGTCCTCATCGGGATGCGGAAGCGGCTTCTTGTACGCCTGGGAGTTTGTCATCCTGGAGTCCCGATTCTTATCGGGACGAAGGATCTCAGGGTGGGGTGGTCTTGCCTTCGTCCAGCGTCAACCTGTCGAACCATAGGCACCCTTACTTCGTGTGGTAGATCAGCGCGCCGCCGTGCGGCCCAGCGCCGCCGGTCACCATCGCGACGCGCGCGCCCTTGACCTGTCGAGGTCCGGCATCGCCCCGCAATTGGCTCACCGCCTCGCAGTTGTGGTTCATCCCGTGGATGTATCCCTCGGAGAGAAGCCCGCCGTGCGTATTCGTGGGAATTTGACCGGTGAGGCTGATCGCGCCACTGGCGCAGAATGGCCCGCCCTCGCCCGTCTTGCAGAATCCGTAGCCCTCCAACTGCCCGAGCAGCGAATAGGTGAAGCAGTCGTAGATTTCAGCGACGTCCACGTCCTTCGCCGTGAGCCCGGTGCGCTGCCAGAGTTGCTGGCCGATGTACCGCGCGTACATCTCGCTCATGTCGTCCCAGTGCTCCCACGATGGCCTTCCTTGCGTGCCGTAGGCGAAGCCCTTGATGTACACCGGCTTGTGCCGCAGCGACCGCGCCCGCTCCGCAGTCGTGACGACAACCGCGCAGGCGCCGTCCACCTCGGCAGTGCAGTCGAACAGGCGGAACGGGTCGTTGATCCACCGCGCCGCGAGGTAGTCTTCCATCGTCATCGGCCTCTGGAAGATGGCTCGGGGATTCAGCGTCGCGTTGTGGCGCTGCGTGACTGCGATCGCCCCGAGGTGCTCGTACGTCGTGCCGTACTTCGCCATGTGCGTGCGGCACCACATCGCCAGCCACTGCGGCGGCACCATGTAGCCGTAGGGCAGCATCCACTGCTCGCGGCGTCCTTGCGTCGTCGGCGCGTCGCGACCGAAGCGATGGCCTGAGCGCCCGTTGAGCGCGCGGTAGACGACGCATACCTCGCACGCGCCGGAGGCCACGGCCATTGCCGCGAGCATCACGCTCCCCGAGCCATAGTTGCCGCCGCCGCGAATGTCCGTGTACCAGTTGATGCGCGGCACGCCGAGCACGTCGGCGACGTCCATCGTGCCGACGGAGTCGTTGCTCTGGTACTCAACGAAGCCGTCCACGTCGCGCACCGTGAGCCCCGCGTCCTCGATCGCCCCGAGACATGCCTCCGCCGCGAGCGCCATCACGCTCTTGCCCGAGGCGCGTGAAATCTTCGTCCAGGCGATGCCAGCGATGGCTGTCTTGTCTTCGATAGGGGTACGGTTCATACACGTTCCATTCCCCTTCCCATGAGGGAAGGGGGCAGGGGGTTAGGTTGCCTTCTCCACCACCGGGTCCCACGCGATCACGCCGCGTTGCTTCAAGTCAGCGACTTCCTGCTTCGAGTAGCCCAGCCACTCCATGATCTCGCGCGTGTGCTGGCCGAGCGCCGGTGGCGGTCCCCAGATCTTCCCCGGCGTCTTCGAGAGGTTGAACGGCAGGCCCGTCTGCCACATCTGGCCCATCGTGGCGTGGCGGTACTCGACCACCCAGCCGTTGGCGATGGCGTCTGGGTTCTTGTTGAGGCCCTCGCCCTCGTGGCCGAAGTGCTTCTTCGCGATCTCGCAGGGGACGCCCGCCTTGTCCAGCGTCGCGAACCACTGGTCGGCAGTGCGCATCTTGAGCCGCTCTTCGATCGCCGCCTGGAGAGCCTTGGCGCTGCGCTTCCTGCCAGTAGCTGTCGCAAAGCGCTTGTCGTTGCGTAGCCCTGGCATCGCCTTGCACAGCGACCTCCAGTG
>JACQEE010000151.1 GCA_016200725.1 Chloroflexota bacterium | reverse complement strand
TCCTCGCGCACGCCTGCGGCTTGCGGTTAAACGAGTCCGCCCGTCAAATCAGGCGGGCCGGACCAGTAGTGCGGGTCGAGCTATCGCTCGGCGACCGTTGCGGCATGTATGCGTCTTGTCCACAGCGTCGCGGCCATTCTACGGCGTGGCCACGTGGATGAAAACTGCTGACTCAGCGTGACTTCGCAAAGTCAACGACGCCGTTCGGCTTGCCGCTCACGAATTCGACGTGGACGTTGGCCTTGTCGATCTTCACCTCGGCAGTGGCTCGGCCCTGAAACGGCGTCTTCTCGCAGACGACCTCGATTGTGCCGGGTTTGACTGGAATCGAAAAACCGCCGCTGGCCATCGTCGACACCGACTGATCGCCGACCGAAATTGTCACGCCCTTCAGCCCCTCGCCGGCGTCGAAGGCGCGGTTGCTGTTCTTGTCGCGATAGACCACGCCCGTGATGTAGATGACTTCTTCGTCCGTGCAAGCAGTCTCGACGACCGTGAAGGCGCGGAATCGGCCGCCCGCTCGCCCCATGCCCACGCCGATGTCGCGGGCCCGCGGGAACGTGGCGTCGGCATCGAGCAGGTGCTTGCGATGCCCGCCCTCCGGGTCGCTGC
This sequence comes from Chloroflexota bacterium, assembly GCA_016200725.1. The sequence goes on along the minus strand of JACQEE010000151.1, from coordinate 1,897 downwards.
GATCGATGATGAGTTCGGCGAGCGACCGCTCGGGGCTCTCCGAACCGGCGTTGATCGACTCGATGGTGTTCGCGTCCTTGGTGCGGGGGTGCATCTTGCCCAGCGCGTCTGGATCGACATGATCGAAGTAGTTTCGTTTCGCCATGTCGCCCGCGCGGAACCGTGCCGCGGCGGTCAGCTCTTTGTTCACCGCCAGCGGCGCGACCGGCGGAAAGCCGCTCAAGTCCACGTTGATGGACTTGCCGTAGGCGGACGGATCGTGCCGCGCTCGGTTGAGGAGATAGATGAACGCCTGCTCCGGCGCGGTCGGCTCCTGCCCCTCGCCTCTCGCTTGGATCTGCGAGCCGGCGGTGCGGCCCAGAGTGACGGGCGAGCCGCTGCCGATGGCGACCAAGCCGGACAGCAACAAACCACCGGTCGCGAAATGGACGAGACGCATGGTTGAAGCTCCTTGTCGTGGAGCCGCCGACGCGATCACGCCTCAGGTGAAGAGCCTCAGGCCCCCTCAGGTGGACCTTGCACCTTGCGGCGGACGCGGAGCGGCAGGGCGTGCAGGCGAATGAAGCCGCGGGCATCTTCTTGGCGGTAGGCCTCGTTTTCTCCATCCATCGTGGCGACGTTGGCGTCGTACAGACTGTAAGACGAACGGCGGCCTTCGGTGATTACGTTGCCCTTGTAGAGTGCCACGCGGGTTTCACCCGTCGCGAACTTCTGCGTACCCGTGACGAACGCGCGGTGGGCGGCACAGACCGGATCGAACCAGTAGCCGTTGTAGACCATAGCCGCGAAGTCGGGCATGCGGCGGTCTTTTTCGAGGATCAAGCTGCCGGTCAGGCAAAGCCCTTCGATGTCGCGATGCGCGTTGAGCAGCACCGTGTGGCCGGGCGCGTGGTATTCGCCGCGTGACTTCATGCCAACGTAGCGGGTCTCGACCATGCCGAGCGATCCGACGCCGTTTCGCGACGCGGCGGCATCGACGTAGTTGAAGACGGACTCCAGCCCTTCGGCGAGCACCCTGCCCGGTTCGTACACGCTCAGCGCGACGCCCTCGCGAGTCTCCGGCTTGGCGACGGCCTCCGTGACCTTCACCGGCACGCCCGCATCCCATCCGATGATGAACCGCTCGACGCGATCGGGTGCCTTCGTGGGATGAACCATCCGCTCGAAGATCTCGTCCGGCGCCGAGTGCTCTTGCGGCCCTCGGCGAACTGGTTGATGAACGCTGGGTCCTTCCACGGCGCGAGGATTCGCACGCTGTCGTCGAGCGCCTGGTAGCTGATCTCGAACCGCACCTGATCGTTCCCCTTGCCCGTGGCCCCATGCGACACCGTGCGGGCGCCGGTCTGGTGCGCGACGTGTACCTGATGCTTCGCGATGAGCGGCCGGGCGATTGACGTGCCCATCAGGTAGCGGCCTTCGTACTGGCAATGGCCCCAGAGGCATGGCAGGAAGTAATCGCGGAGGAACTCCTCGCGGGCCCGCACCACGACGTACTGCGACGCCCCGTTGCGCTTGGCCCGCTCGCCGATCACTTCGAGGTTCTCGACCTTCTGCCCGATGTCGAGCAGGTAGGCCACGACCTCGTACCCCTGCTGCGCCAGCCAATGCAGAATGACCGTCGTGTCCAACCCGCCAGAGTAGGCGAGTACGACCTTGCCCCTCGACCCGTCAACTGCCGTCATGAACGCTCCTTCTAGTAGTCGGTAAACTCGCGGCGCTTCAGGCCTTCCAAGCCGAGCGATCCGTCCTTTGGACTGACGCTGATCTCCCAGTGCTCCATCGTGATCGCGCCGATGATGGCGTCGAGCTGCTGGCCGTCGGCTTTTCCAAGCGAGTCAATCGGCACGACCGTTGTGTTGAAGTCCAGCCCTTCGATCTTGCCGTTCACGATCGCCTG
>JACQEE010000153.1 GCA_016200725.1 Chloroflexota bacterium | reverse complement strand
TGGGCGGCCACCTGGAAATCACGCCGGTTGCCGAGGCTGAGGGTTCCTTGCGGCGCTATTCGGAACAGGATATCGCCAAGTTTCTGGAAGAGGACAAGCTCGACCAGGCGACGGCCAACCGTGTTCGCCGGCTGCTCAAGGCGGGGCGACTGTAGGTGGCGCAATCCGTCTTCTTCGACGCCAGCGTCCTCGTAGCAGCTTCGAAATCACCCTCCGGCGGCTCTGCGGTGTCCCTCGAACTGTGCCAGGGACGCCGCTTCCGCATGGTGGTGACTGAACGAGTGCTCCTCGAAGCCCGGACCAACATCGAAGAGAAGTTTGGCGATGAGGAATTGGTGCGGTTCTATCGCCGCTTGGCCGATGCCAAGCCTCGAGTCATTGGGCCGCCATCGCGCGAAAGTGTGGCAGTCTGCGACCATGTTACCGCGCCCAAAGATGTACATGTCCTTGCTGCCGCGGTCGAATGCAAAGCGGCCTATCTGCTGACCCTGGACCGGAAACATCTGCTGACGCCGAAGGTGCTACGGGTGGGCTTTCCCTTCCGTACGATGACCCCGGGCGAGTTTCTGCAGGCCGCAGTGGCTGAACGCTCAGAAGAGTAGTGCGCATCTGAGATCGCGATGTGAACCATCACCAGCCCTCGCCGCGACGCATACGAGTGCCCAGAACGCCGCGCCTTGTGCCATTGCCCCGATACGATGGGAGACATCGACTGACTGGTGAGGAGCCCGTCGTGGCCTCTGAGAAAGAGATGACCGGCGCAGCGGCAGGCCGTGAATGGGGCCCTCTGGCCTGGGGACTGGCGGTCGTCGCCCTCTCCGGCCTCCTGTTCGGTCTCACGGCGGCGCGCGACATCGTCGTCGGCGATAACGCTGAGTTCATGGTCGCGGCGGCCCGGCTCAGCAACGCCCACCCGCCCGGGTATCCCCTGCTCACGCTGCTCGCCCACCTGTTTTCGCGCATCCCCGCTGGCCCTCTGCCTTTCCGCATGAACGTGCTCGCCGTGGCCTGCAACACCGCTGCGGTCGGATTGGTCTACCTCACGTCGCTCCATCTGACCCGTCGACCGGCTGCCTCGGCGATCGCTGCCGCGCTGCTCGCCTTTTCGCCGCTCTTCTGGGGCTGGGCGCTCGTGCTGGAAACGTTTCCCCTGAACAACCTGCTGGCGGCAGCGCTGATCTATCTCCTCGTCAGATGGCACGGCTCCCCGCGGCGGACCTGGCTGCTCGTCGCTGTCGCATTCATCGGCGGCCTCGCGCTGGCGAACCAGCAGACGGTCCTCCTGTTGGGCCCAGCCGTCCTCTGGCTCCTCTGGCGTCAGCGGGCAGCGCTGCTGGCTCGCCCGGTGGTGCTCGCCCTGTGCGCGGGAGCAGCGTGCCTGGGGCTCCTGCCGTACGTCTACCTGCCGTGGGCAGCGAACCACCACCCCGTTTCCGGCTGGGCGCCGCTTTCCTCCCTCGCCGACTTCTGGAACTACGTCACGCGAAAGGCTTACGGGACATGGCAACTCATACCCGCGAGCGAACAAGGGGGCTCGCGTTGGCACTTGCTCCGCGCGTCGCTAACATCCTTCAGCCATGTGGAAGGGACATTTGCCATCCTCGGCGCTATCCAAGCCTACCGGCGGCTCCGCTGGTATTTCTGGTTCGCGGCCCTCGCGTTCATCGCGACCGGCCCACTGTTCGCGGTCATGTCGAGGGTGGACCTGTCGCTCTTGGACGCCAGATGGTTCTTGAGCCGCTTCTTTCTCCTGGCCCACGTTTCGGTCGCGCCGCTCATGGCGCTAGGCATCCTATCCATCGCGGAGGCAATCACGGGGATCGTGCAGCGAGGCCGGGCGCAGGTCGCCGGCGTCGCGGTGCTAGTCGCCAGTCTCGGGTTGGCGGTGTTCCAGATCGTGTCCACGTACGGCTCGGTCGATCAGAGCGGCAACCATGTGGCCCGCAACTACGCCGAGGATGTGCTCATATCCGCGCCGCCGAGATCGCTGCTGCTCGTTTGGCGGGACTACAACAGCGCCCCGCTGGAATACCTGCAGGAGGTCGAGCATCAACGCTCCGACGTGACCGTCATCGACGAGGGCCGGCTTCCTTCCGATCCCTACGTGCGTTACGTCCGCGCGCAGCATCCCGACGTGGTACTGCCGCTCGGCTACGATGGGAAGTCGGTCACGCTCAAGAGCATCGTGGATGCCAACCCTGGCCGCCTCATCGCTGAGATAGGCCCCCTCCGCGACGATAGCCTCGACAACGGGTACACCTTTTTCACCGTAGGCATGGCCAACCGCGTGCTGCGAACGGGGAGCCAGGTGGACGCCGCGGCGTACGCTCAGGAAAACGAGCGCCTGTTCCGGTTGCTGAGACCGCCCTCACGCGGCGAGATCAAGGCCGAGACCGCCGAGGGAGTCATCCTCCAGGTCTACAGCCGGCAATTCTGCAACGTCGCGCAAGCGCTCGATAGTGCCGGGCAGCATGAGCAGGCGGATCAATGGTTTCGACGCAGCGCAGCCGTCGACGCGGGATTCTCGGTAGCGCGTCCCGAATGCGCTGAGCGCTCGTCGCGCTAAGGCCGCTTTAGCCTTCCGTCATCCTCGACCGGCCTTACCCATCGAGAACCCTACGCCTTGGCCTTCTTCCCTACCGCCTCCACGTCCTTCTGCGCCGTCTCCAGGATGCTCCGCAGTCGGTTCACGACGTCCGGGTCTCCGTTCGCCTTCACCGACGCCTTCACCGCGGCCTTCAGCAGCCGCACCGCCGGGCGCACCACCTCTGCCGAGTGCGGGTGGCGCATGAAGCCCCACTCGCTCCGGCTCTTCGCGCGCTGCCAGATCTCCGCGACCTCCTCCGCGTGCGCCTTCGCCTGCTTCGCCCCCTCCTCCGTCGCGTGATACACCTTGCGGCCTCCATCGCTCTCCGAGCGCACCAGCCCCTCGTCCTCGAGTTGCTGCAGCACCGGGTAGACCGAGCCTGCGCTCGGCTCGTACGCCCCGCCCAGGCGCTCCGTCAGGCGCGTCATCAACTCGTATCCGTGCCCCGGCTGCTCGGCGATCAGGCCCAGCAGCACCAGCCGCACATCCCCCGAATCGAAGAACCGCCCGCCCGGCCCCCACGGCGCATCTCCGAATCTCTTCTGCCAATGTCTGCGAAATGGTGGCATGGCCTCCACTTCCTTTCCGCGCATACCGCGCTTACGCTACTGATAGAAATATATCGTACGATATACTGCGCGTCAAGCCTGCCTGTCGTCATCCTGAGCCGTCTCCGGCGAAGGATCTGGGGTGTCCTCTCTTCCCCTTCCCTTCAGGGAAGGGGAAGGGGTTAGGTTGGGGCGGGCGGGCCCACGACTCCACGCATACTGCAAATCGTGCGCCGCTGCGACCGCCACCGCGCCACCGTGAATGTCACGCGCTCGCTGGTACCCTCGACGGCTCCGGCATCGTCTCCGGCGCCGTCGACGCCTCCGGCGACACGATCCGTCGTCGCCATACCGCCATCGTCAACGCATACCCCGCGATGGCCACGCCCGCGACGAAGATGGCGTATCGGATACCAGCCGTCTGCGCCAGCCCGCCCAGCGCAAGCGAGCCTACGGGATGCACCGTCAACATCTGGAAACTGAGCACTCGACCCCGGTACTGGTCTTGCGCCGTCGTCTGCACCATGATCTGCGCCATCGCCCCGCAGCCCGCGCTGAGCGAGCCGATGACGATGGCCAGCGGGAATGCCGCCATCGCGTTCGGCGAGAGGGCGAACAGGACGACGAACCCGCCCCACGCGAGTCCGGCCAGCATCAGCAGTTGCGCTTTCCGCGGCGACCCCGCGATCGAGGTGACCAGGATGCTTCCTGTGAGCGCGCCCAGGCCTACCATCGTGAGCAACAGCCCATAGCCCTGCGGCCCCATCGAGAGCGCGTTCTGCGCGAACGCCGGGAACAACTGGAACACCGGCTCGCCGAGCAACTGTGCCCCCAGGCTCGCCAGCACCAGCCACAGCAGCATGTGCTCCTTGCAAAGGTAGGTAAACCCTTCGCGCAGCTCTCGCAGCGGCGACTGGTGCTTGAACGTATGCTCCTCGGTCGCCTTGCCGACGAAGCCGTACAGCACCACGACGGACGCCATCAGGCTCGCCGCCATGATGAGGTAGATGATGTCCGGCCCGGCGAACGCGATGAGGAAGCCGCCGAGCGCCGGCGCCACCAGCCGCGTCGCCGCGATCGTCATCCCATTGAGCGCCATCGCATTCGCGATGTGCCGGCGGCCGGTTATGTTGAAGATGTACGCCGCGCGCGCCGGGCTCAGCGTCCCCGTGCACGAGCCATTTACCGCCGCGACAGCGATCAGGTGCCAGTAAGCGAGGTGACCGCTCATCAGCAACAGCGCCATCAAGATAGCCGAACTCGCCGGGATGAGCGACGCGACTGCGATGATGCGCCGCCGGTCCACGCGGTCGGCGATCACCCCCCCGAACGGCGAGACGACCATGTTTGCAACGCCCGACGTACACTCAACCGCTGCGAGCGCGAACACCGAGTGGGTCATTTGAAAGGCCAGCCAGCCGCGTACCAGGCCCTGGCTCTGGAAGCCAAAGGAGTTGAACAGCACGACCAGCAGGTACGCGCGGAACTGCTTGACCGACAGCGCCCCCAGGCTCTTGAGGTGTGGCCAGTGGACGAGGTGACCGCCGCGGCGGTCGGCGTCGTGCGGCAGCACCGTGTGGTCGGCGTGATGGGGGTGCGCCGCGACGGCCCGTTCGTGGTGAGCCTGTCGAACCACGAACGGGCCTTGCGGCAGCGTCACCTGCGGCGCGCGGCGCTGCGGCAACATCGAAGGCCGGCGCGACAACGTCGGCCGGTACGGTGTAGTGCGGGGCATATGTAAATTATACCAAGTTCTGAACCGAATTTAGTATCGCCCGCTCTGGAATCAGTCCGGCGGACCAGCGCCCCCTGCGCAAGACTTGGCTAATCGCGCCGCGTAAGCGACACTGTCTGCGGCCTTTTCCGCCCCTTCCCTAGAGGGAAGGGGTAGGGGTTAGGTTGGAGGACTGCATGGACCCACTCGGTCATCTGCTAGCCACGATTCACATCGGCATGTCGCCGAACATGATCCACGTCGGCGGTCTCAAGATCACCTGGCACTCGTTCTTCATGACCGTCGGCACCGCTCTCGCCGTCTACCTCTCCATCCGTTGGGCCAAGGACGCCGGCCTCGCCGACGATGTCATGCCCAACGTAGCGATCTGGGCCGTTATCGGCGGTCTCATCGGCGCCCGCGTGATCAATGTGATTGACGACTGGGCTTTCTACAAGAACAACATTGCTCAGATATTCGAGATCTGGAACGGCGGCATCGGCGTC
>JACQEE010000152.1 GCA_016200725.1 Chloroflexota bacterium | reverse complement strand
ACGCCAACGCCAACGCCAACTCCGCTCGGTGGTGCTGACGACCGCTATGCCCTGATCATGGATACGTTCAGCGCGGCCTCGCCAGCGCAGGTGCTTTCGACTCTCGGCAGCGTATGGTATCTCGATTACTCAGCTAACACCGCAAACATCCCTGCCGGCCGCCAAAAGTTAATAGGAATTCTATCTCTGCCTGGGCCATCCTTCGCCAGCATTCAGGCGATTGCCCAGCAATATCCGGGGGCTGTCTGGTACGTCCTCGGGGAACCGAATCGGATCCCTGAGTACTTCGACCCGCCCGCGGTTGTCTCGCAGTTGCACGATCTGTACGTGATGATCAAGGCCGCGGACTCGACGGCAAAAATCAGCAGCCCATCGGTCCTGAACTGGGACTTTACCTGTAATGGTTGCGGTGGTTATAAATCCGGACACACCTGGGTGGATCAGTTTCGTACGGCTTACCGGGCTATCTACGGACAGGAACCACCCATCGATGTTTGGGCGATTGATGTCTACCCACTCGACTGGTTCAACCTGCCCACTATTGATACTTCCATCCCGATCAACCAACTTACCGCCATGAGGCAGTACTTGAACAACGTCCCACAATTCGCGTCCAAGCCCATCTGGGTAACAGAACTGGGTCTCCACTGGGGGTGGACTGACTTCCGCCAGCGCGGCGACACTACCATTCCGTGCGGTACCTACAAGACTGGTCAGGTCATCGCCTACTTCCGAACCGTCTTCGACTGGCTTGAAGCCAACGCCTCCAGTCTCAACATCCCCAAGTGGTTCACATTCATCGCCTACGAAGACCTAACCGGAGGAAACCCGGCGGCCTACGCTGGTGCTAGCATGTACACAAGTCCACCGCCCGGAGGCGCTTTGAGTCCGTTCGGGCAGTTCTTCCGTAACCGGGTCTTCCATACCAACAACCCGCTGCCAGCTCTGACAGAGCCGTCCATCGCATGTCCGTAGGCGTCAACGGCTAGGCCTGATTTCTGGCGATGGAAGTTTGGATGCTGGCGAAGGGCCCCGAAGCATCGCCAAGCCAGATAGGAACCTTGAGGGTACGGCCCGCTACGATAAGGTTAGGCAGAACAACTACAGTCGCCAGTAGGTGATCCCGTAGCCCTGGATCTCGCTCTTGTCTAACACGCCTTTGATGTCGATCACTATCCCATGCCCTTTCGTCAACAGCGATGTAAAATCGCTGCGAATGAGTTCCACGGCCCCGCTGTTTCGCGTGTCCTTCACATTCTCTTTGAACGTCACGCCTAGGATGAGGACTCGCGCGCCCTGGATGCCGCGTCCATTCGACGCCAACAGTTTGACTGTCTCCTGCGAGATGTGGTGACCCATGGAGTCGTTGATTCGCCGTCCGGCGAGAATGACCTCTGGCATGTAGCCCGCCTCGAGCGCCTTATGCGTCAGGTAATAGGGGTCAACGGGGATACAGTGACCACCTACCAGGCCAGGCTGGAACGGGAGGAAGTTCCATTTCGTGCCCGCCGCGCGGATGACTTCCTGCGTATCGAGCCCAAGTTTGTGAAATAGTAACGACAACTCGTTCATCAGCGCGATGTTGAGGTCGCGTTGCACGTTTTCGATCACTTTCGCCGCCTCCGCCGTGCGGATGTTTGGGGCGACGTATAGCCCTGCTTTCACCACCAGCCCATATAAGTCTGCGACGATCTTCGTGCATTCCTCGTTCTGGCCGGAGATGATCTTTTGGATCGACCCTAGCGTATGCAGCCCATCACCAGGGTTGATCCGCTCAGGAGAATAGCCGACCAGGAAGTCTCTCCCCGCTTTGCCTCCAGAGGCGGCCTCGAGGATAGGCACGCACACCTCTTCGGTCGTTCCCGGATACACCGTCGACTCGTAGACCACTACCGGCTTCAGTCCGTTCCCGTTCCGGCGCTCCTGCGCCAGTGACCAGCCAACCAGCCGACTGGCCTCAATCACCATCGTGAGGTCGGGGCGCTTCGACGAGTCGACTGGCGTAGGCACGGTGACGAGAATCGCATTAGCCCTCGTCAAAGCCCGTTTGTCCGCACTCAGTTCCAACCGGGGTTGCCGCAACTTCTCCGCTCGGATCTCGCCGTTGCGATCGTTCCCTTCACTCAGTTCGGCGATGCGTTTCTCATCGATGTCGAAGCCGATCGTCGGCAAGTGCTCGGCGAATGTGACCGCCAGCGGCAGGCCTACATAGCCCAGACCGACGACTGCGACCGTTCTTCCCTGGTTCATCGATCAATCCCTCGCTGGAACCTGTGCTTGTTTAAGGATGCGGTTGGGCGAAGGCGTACTCTCTGCCTCGCCTGAATTGTGTCAGTTTGCGCGCAGGCTTGGAGAGCGGCGCGAAATACCCGAATCGCAGACCGTTCCGGTGCCATGCCCGAAGCACTTCCAAGTTTGCCCGTACGACGTTGCGTACCGATCGATTGCTCTTCCCCCCTAACTCCATCCGTACCAGCACTCGCGGGATGTACGCCGTCGATAGGCGGTGCTTGTACAGGAGCCGCAGCATCAGTTCGTAGTCAGCCGCGATTGGGAACGACAGATCAAATTTTCCGAAGCGTTCATACACAGAGCGCCGGACGAAGAACGTCGGGTGCGGCGGCATCCATCCCAGGTGCCACTGGTAGCGTCGTTGAGCGCCACTCCGCCAGTATCGGACGACTCGGTCCTCGCCATTGACGTAGACGAGGTCTCCGAAGCAGGCCTCAATGCTGGGGGCGTCGAACGCCTCTGCGACCGCTTCAAACACGTGCTCATCCTGGTAGCGGTCGTCGGAATTCAAGATGCCGACGATGTCGCCAGTCGCGGCCGCGATCCCCTTGTTCATCGCATCGTAGGTGCCTCGGTCGCGTTCGCTGATGAGACGGCTAATGTGCTTCGCGTAAGGCTCGATTGCCTGGAGGGTGCCATCCGTCGACCCGCCGTCGACAACGATCAGTTCAATCCCCCCAGGTGCTGCCTGACGAAGGATAGACTGGATTGCGCGTACGACTCGACAGTCATTGAAGACAGGCGTGATGAGCGAAATTTTCAAGGTGTGCGGTTCCCAGCCCCTCACCCGGCAGAGGTTCCCACGATCCCAGATAATCTATCATGAGAACCAACATCCCTTCAAACGGTTAGGGTGGCGTGCCGTGTCCTGGGCTCTATCAACCTGAAGTTACGTAACCCTGCACTCGCGATGATGCACTCCAACCGGACCCATCGTTTAGCCGCAGCGATCGCGATCGCCATCCCCCTTGTTGCTATTGCCTGCCTTTTTGCCCTCCTCTCCTGGAGCCATGGCTCGAGCATTCGATTCGAAACGGGCAAGGTCGGGGGTGCGGCCGGAGATCTTCTCCTCCACGTGGCAGTGAGTCTCGCTCTTGCTCTTCCCATGCCTCACCCTGGCTATGCTGTCCTCGCGCTCGCCGCCGGCGTCGGAGTCGACTTCGACCACCTTGGGGCCTTAGCCGGTGCTCCCATCCTCCGACGCGGCAGCCACTCCATCGTCTTCTTCGCCATTGCGGCGGCCATCGTAGCCTTACTGGCCATACGCTTTCGCCGGCAGTCTCTGCTCTCGCCGATCCTCGCTGCTGCTGTCGTGGTCGCCTCTCTCCTCGGGCACATCGCCGCCGATGCACTCCTCGGGGAGGGCCGATTCCCACTGTGGTCCCCGGTTTCGTATCGGCTTGTTACCCTCTCACGCCTCGAAGGCGGTCTGCTTCTTGTGGGAGCCTTTGCGGTTGTCCTGACTGCCCTCTTGATAACCACCTATCGCAGACGGCTCGCGCAGCGCCCTGCTCGCGAGGAGACCTCTAGCCACTAGCCACGGTGTACAATGAACTCCGTCGCTACGACACGCCTGCCCTCACTATCGATGCTCTGTGGCTAAGCTTCGCACCCTCGTCACCGGTGGAGCCGGCTTTATCGGCTCCCACGTTGCTGATCGCCTCGCCGCCGAAGGCCACGACGTCGCTGTGGTGGACAATCTCTCGAGCGGCCACCGCAAGAACCTCCAGTCCCAACCGAGGCTATTTGAAGCCGACATAACAAGCGACGCCCTTGACCGTGTCTTCCGCGAGTTTCGTCCACATGCCGTCTTCCATCTCGGTGCCCAGACCAGCGTCACACGCTCTGTCGCTGATCCCAAGTTCGACGCGCATATAAACATCGTCGGGTCGCTTAACGTTTTCCAACTGTGCCAGAAGCATGATGTCCAGCGCCTCATCCTCTCTTCGACTGGTGGGGCATTGTATGGCGACCCACATTCCCTCCCCTGCAAGGAGACCGCGCGTATCGATCCTCTCTCGCCGTACGGAATGAGCAAGGCCACGGTAGAGCGATTTTTAGGGTTGTTTAGGTCTCGACAAGATCCCTTCGGGGAGGCGGGTGTCGTCGCGATCTTCACGGACCGCATGCTTGCAGGTAAACCAGTCACGATCTTTGGCGATGGCGAGCAGTCCCGCGACTTCGTCTATGTGGGCGACGTGGTCGAGGCTAATATGCGAGCGCTCGGGCAGTCGAAGAGCAGTGTCTACAACATCGGGACCGGCAAGGCCGCAAGCGTGAACGAGATCTTCCGCATCCTGGCCAAGCTCACGGGGTATCGGCAACCGGCTATCTACGCGCCCAAGCGCGAGGGCGAGGTGCAGCACATCGTGCTGGACATAACCCGGGCGGCGAAGGGCCTGGGCTGGCAACCGAAGACCAGTCTCCAGACCGGCCTTGCCGAGACCGTTGCTTCGCTGAGACCTTAGCCCGCTACCCTGTCTTCACGTCTTTCGCCCATGAGCGGTTCTCTTGGTACCACCGCACGAGCGCGGCAACGCCATCGTGAAACGACGTCTTAGGCCGCCAGCCCAGCAGCAGCCGAGCCTTCGAGATGTTCGCCCACGTCGCTGCTACGTCTGCGGGGTGTCGCGGCTGTACTTCACGGATCGCCTTTTTATCCACGAGCGCCTCAATCGTAGCGATGGCATGGTTCACGGTGACTGGCGCGTCTGAACCAAGGTTGATCACCTCGTACCCCAGCGGCTTTAGTCCTGCGATGGTTCCCGCAGCGATGTCGTCGACGAAAGTGAAGTCCCGCGACTGCTCGCCATCGCCGAACACGGTGATCGGGCGCCCTTCAGAGATACGCTGGACGAAGCGGAAGAGCGACATATCGGGCCTGCCGCCGGGTCCATATACGGTGAAGTAGCGAACGACTGTGACGTCGATGCCTGCGACATGGTGGTAGGTATGCGCGAAACTCTCCGCCGCCTTCTTCGACGCGGCGTATGGAGAGATGGGCCGGTCGGTGGCGTCGTCCTCGCTGAACTGCGGCTTGCTGCTGTCTCCATAGAGGCTCGACGTGGAAGCGAGCACGAACTTTCCGATCCCGCGCTTTTCGCACAATTTGAGGACGTTCAGCGTCCCGGTGATATTCGCGTCGATGTATGCCTGCGGGTTCTCGATGGACTGGCGCACGCCAGCCCTGGCGGCGAGATGGATCGCCCCGGCGAAGGTACCGCTGCACGCCCTGGCAAGGCTCCTGCCATCGGCTATGTCTGCGTGGCGAAAGGTGAACCCTTCACGGCCTTTCAGCCGCTCGAGGCGCCACTGCTTCAGGCGCGGGTCGTAGGCATCGTTGAGGTTGTCGATGCCGACGACCTCGTGGCCGGCGGCGAGGAGTTGCCCGGAGACGTTGGAGCCGATGAAGCCGGCCGCACCGGTAACCAGATATCTCGCTCGCTTTGCCTTCTTCATCGTGCGACACCTTTGGGCAGCACGACATCCAGCGCTCGAAAGGCACCGCGCATCATCGGCGTCTTGACCATCGTCTTGATGAACCGCCCATGCCAGTCGAACGACAGGCTTGGCGACTCCCAGAGCCGCTGCGCCGCTTCGCTGTTCCCGAGTTTGCGCATCAGGTAGTCCACCTGGTTGTCGCCCAGTGTGTCGAGCATGCGGCGCGCAGCGTAGGCGACCTCCATGTCGTCGCGCATCACGGCCTTCCATGAGCGCTCGTAGCTGGAGAGCGCCTTTGGGCGCAGGTCGTCCTTGCGCAGCGCCTCGTCGAGCGTCTCCGCAGCCATGCGGCTTGCGAGCAGGCTGTAATAGATGCCGCCGCCCGTCGCCGGCTTCACCTGTCCCGCCGCGTCACCTACGGCTATGACGCGCTCACCATACGTCCGGGAGATGGGCTTCAGCGGTATGCCCCACTTCCGCGGCGCGCGCACGGCCTCATTCACTTTGCCCTCATTCTTAAGACGTTCTACGAGTTGGTCGAGCAACTCGCCAGCCTGGCGTCGAGCCATCAGCCCGACCAGCGCGCGTCCCTGCGATGTTGGCGCCGTCCATGCGAAGAAGCCCGGCGCGTAGGAGCGGCCGACGTAGACCTCGACCTCCGGCACGTTCGGCGCGAACACCTCGACTTGCGCCCCGGTTACGAAGTCCTTCGGCGATCCCAAGCCAGCCATCGCTGGCACGCGCGAGCCGAAGCCACAGGCAACCACCGTGGCCCGTGCGCGCATAGAACGAGCACCAGCCGTGTTGCTCACCGTCACCGTGACTCTGTCGCGGTGGATGTCCACTGACTCGACGGTGTGCTCCAACAGATACGTCGCCCCCGCCGTTTGGGCCCGCTTCGCGAACGAGGCGACGTAGGCGACGCGATCGAGGATGTAGGCCTGCGGCTCCGGTCGCTCGACGTGGATGGTGTTGCCCAGCGGGGAGAAGACCATTGCCGAGCGAGCGGCGCGTCGCACGTGTGCCGGCTCAGCGGGGAAGGATTTGATGCACTCCGCGCTTACGATGCCCGTGCACAACTTGTCGCCCAGGTCGCGGCGGCGGTCGACGACGATGACGCGATGCCCGCGGCGCGACAACTCGAGGGCGGCGTTGTTGCCTGCGGGGCCGCCGCCCAGGACCAGCACGTCGGCGTCGAACGAGTCGTTAGCCATCGTGCCGTCCATCATAGGTTGTACTAACGCCGCACTGCAATAAAGACCGGCGCCGCCACGGGCCCGGAGTTAGTTATCAAGCCGACCATACTTTGGGGTAGATGAAGCCTGGTTGCGGGGGCTCATCCATGGGCCGATCCGTGCATCGCAGGGGTGTGCTGCCAAGGAATAGTCGGATCTTTGGCCAGTCGTTTGTAGCACAGGTTGCTAGCCTAAGAGCCGTGCGGGTCAGGCCACAGGCGTTCGGCGAGTCCCGTGTTGATCGATCGTTCATTTCGACGTACTTCACCAGGCATTTCTAGTGCACATGAACAAAAGGCCCGCCAAATGGCGGGCCATGGAGGGAGCGAGGTGCTTTCTCGCCTCTCGTGAGTAGTTCTCCTCGCAATATCAATTTAGAAAACGCAAAAAGCTCTCTTTTCCTAAGCCCATCATCCCGTCTTCATGCACTCTTCACATGTTCACGACACGCGTTCACGGGTGATAGCGGTTCCGGGTGCGAACCTGGGCCATCACGTCATCGAGGGATGCGCATGAAGAAACTGTTTGCGGCGACACTGCTCGGCTTGCTGGCGCTCTGGATCGCAGCCTGCGGAGGCGGCAGCATCGGTAGCACCAGTGCTCCGAGCGCTCCGCCATCGAAGGCAACGCCAACGGGCATGCCTGTGGGATCGACGTCGGTCACCCCAACCATTCCGCCAGGATCTCCCCCGCCATCACCACTCATCGCCAAGCCACTGGAGGCGTCTACCGCCGTGCAGACGCTCTCCTGGCAGGACAAGGTCACCGTCATCATTCCAGGTGGACTGCTGACGAGCCCGCAGTCTCTCGCGATCGCCCCGGCGCAGAACCTTCCCGCGCCTCCGCAGAAGGGCGTCGGCGAGATGGCTGGTTATACAGTGACACTGGGCAACGCGCAGGAGTTCAAGAAGCCACTGACTATCGAGATGGCCTACGACCCGACGAAGTTGCCGGAGGACTTGAGTCCGCAAAAGGCCCTTTTCGCATCGTTCTGGGACACTAGCCAGAACCTGTGGGTAAACTCGCCGATCACCGTGGACACGCAGCGCAACGTGGCGACGATCAAGACGAACCATCTCACGACGTGGAAGTTGTACTACATCCTGCGAGGTTACGGGGTGAAGGACAGTACCCACTTCCTCGTCGTCTACGACAAGCAGGCGCCGGCCATCGTCGGCAGCGCCCAGGTTGCCGCAAATCAATTCGCGAACCAGGTGTCCGGCTACCTCGAGCAGGCGTACACGGCGTACTCCGACGCCAAGTTCA
>JACQEE010000150.1 GCA_016200725.1 Chloroflexota bacterium | reverse complement strand
CGTCCTCAAGGGGTAAAGCTCTTTGGGAGAGCGCGAGAACACTTTCTCCCGAGAAAGGGTTCTCGCATCTGGCGGGCTAGTCCAGCGGCGACCACGTCGTCGTGCGGAGCATCTGGCTGTGCCAGTTGTCTCGGACCGTCAGACTGACCGTCATCCAGCTGCTCGCGTTCTCCTGGCGAGCCGGCGCGTGGGCCGGCGCATCGCCTTTCACCAGGCGCAGGAACTCCTCCGGCTTGTTGACGCGCTGGATCAGCGACACCTCGTGCACGTCGCTACCGCCCGGCGCGACGCGTAGGCACAACTCCATCGAGAGCATGCGCTCGCGGCCCAGGAATGGGAAGTAGTGCTTGCCCAGCGTCTCCATGTACTTCTCCACGTGGCCCGGGAACGGGTAGGCGACGTCGTGCATATACAGCGAGTGCGGGTGATCGACGGGCTTCCCCTGCGGCGGCAGTTTTGGCATCGGCGACCAAGACGTTGGCGTCATCACGCGGCCATCGACGGCGCGGCGGTACTGCCACGCATGCTCGTACCACTCGTGGAGGGGATGCCCCTTACGTTGGTAGCGGTCAACAAGTTCGCCCCACGACTTGAAGTCGGGGCATTGGATCAGCGACACGCAGCGATAGCCGGGACCCGTGCCGTGTGCCCACTCCCAGAACCACATCACCCGCGCCAGGCCGTCCTTCTCGACGAGCAGCATCCAGTCCTTGCGGCACGTCTCCAGAAACTCCTCGAGCTTCCCACCGATCACGCTGTGCATTTCCCGGACATAGATCACAAGAGCCTCCTCTGAAATATAGGGGCGACCGGCCGGTCGCCCCTACGCTGCGCGAACCCCCTTCCCTAAGAGGGAAGGGGTAGGGGTTAGAGCCTGTCCTGAGCGTAGTCGAAGGATTAGATCTTCACCCCGGCGCCCTTCACCTTATATAACTTCGCGGCGTTCTCGCAGACCACTTTGCGAGTGGTCTCCGCGTCGCAGCCTTCGAAGACTTCCTTGATCACCTTCTGCGAGTGCGGGAACGTGCTGTCCGGGTGCGGGTAGTCCGAGGCCCACATGACATTGTTCGCTCCGATGTAGGAAATGAGTTTGATGCCCAGGTGGTCGTCCTCGAAGGTGGCGTAGCATTGGCGCCGGAATATCTCGCTGGGCAGCGCGCTCAGCGTGATGTCCTTCACCTTGTGGTTGTGGAACTCCTTGTCCATGCGTTCGAGCACATAGGGTACCCAGCCCAGGCCCGACTCGCCGAGCACGAGTTTCATCTTCTGGTGCCGGTCCAGCGCGCCGCTGAAGACCATGATCGCCAGCCCCTCGTCCAGTTGCATCGGCGAGACGGCGGCGAAGACGCGGATCTTCCACGAGCCCACCATCGAGGTCTTCGTCGGGTTGATGGTGTGCAGGCCGCCGCCCAGGTGGAACGAGAGCGGGATCTGCGTGTCGCCTGCCGCTTGCCAGAGCGTCTCCCACGCATCCTCGTAAACAGGGACGCCAGCCTCGAAGTAGGAGGAGATGGCGCCCTTGATGTTCAGCTTGGCCACGCGGCGCAGTTCGTCAGCAGCCGCTTTCGGGTCGTGCATCGGCAGGTAGGCGAGCAGGCTCAGGCGATCGGGGTCGACGCCGTTGAACTCGTGAGACCAGTCGTTGTAGACCTTGAGGCACTCTGCCTTGAGTGCCTGGTCGTCGACGCGGATGCCCGTCGGCGGGCCATAGATGATGTGCGAGTAGACGCCGTCGCGGTCCATGTCCTGGAGGCGCAGTTCAGGCGTCGATGGGCGGAAGCCGCTGTCCTGGATGCCCGCGCGCTCGATGGCGCTCGGCACGTAGGTGCCCTGCTTGGGGCGCCCGCTTGGGCCGAGAGGCTTGCCATCGACCATCCAAATGTTGCCCGTGGGCTCGGGTACGACCTTCGGCGCTCGAGCGCGCCAATTCGTCGGCAGCCGCTCCTCCCACAACTTCGGTGGCAGCGTCGTCATGTCCATGTGGTCGTCGGCGGAGACGACCTTGTAGTCCTGCTTCGTGGCTGTGGCCATCGTCGAGCCTCCTCGTGGGTTGGCCGCATTATACGGTGCGGCCATCAACCGGCAACTACTCGCTAAAACAAGAGGGGCGGGTTACCCCGCCCCTCTGACTTTCGAAGTCGCGCCGGCTCTACGTCTAGTCGTTCTTCAGTTTGTACGTCCGCATAGCGTTGCCGCAGACAATCTCGTGTTTCTCATCCGCTGGCACGTCGTCGAACATGTCCTTGATGACCTTGCGGCTGTACGGCCAGTCATTGCCGTGGTGCGGGTAGTCGTTCGACCACATGATGTTCTTGACGCCGGTCTCGTGGCGGTTGCGCACGCCGAAGCGGTCAATGATGAAGGTCACTAGCCAGTTGTCGTAGTAGTACTGGCTGGG
>JACQEE010000149.1 GCA_016200725.1 Chloroflexota bacterium | reverse complement strand
ATGTGGCGAACGGCCTCGACGATGTTGCCCGTGCCCGCCTCGCCCTTCGTGCGGATCATCGCCGCGCCCTCACTGATGCGCCGCAGCGCCTCGCCGAGGTCGCGGCAGCCGCAGACGAACGGCACCTTGAAGCCGTGCTTCGCAACGTGGTATTGCTCGTCCGCCGGCGTGAGCACTTCCGATTCGTCGATGTAGTCGACGCCCAGCGCCTCGAGGATCTGCGCCTCGACGAAGTGGCCGATGCGGCACTTGGCCATCACCGGGATGGAGACCGACTCCATGATGCGCTTGATCATCGAGGGGTCGGACATGCGCGCCACGCCGCCAGCCGCGCGGCTGTCCGCCGGGCCGCGCCCGAGCGCCATCACCGCGCACGCACCCGCTTTCTCGGCAATCACCGCCTGCTCCGCCGTGACGACGTCCATGATGACGCCGCCCTTGAGCATCTGCGCCAGCCCCGTCTTCACCGTCCAGGTTCCCGTCTCCAAGTAGCCACCTCGCAATACCTTAGCCCGTTCGTGGAGAGCCAATCGAATCGTGAACGGGCGCGCCCTGTTAGGCAGAGCGTCACTGCAATTATAACGGGCCGCGCGACAAGGGGGACAATCAGGAGCGGGAAGCCGTGCGGCCACCGGCTGCGATGTCCGGCCAAAAAAAGAAGGGCGACCCTTTTGGGGTCGCCCTTCTTGAACTGCACCTGTGGTTGAATCTCGCCGCTACGCCTTCGCGGCCACCTTGGCCTTCGCTGGGGTCAGCGTCCCCTTCGGCGATTCGGCCAAGCTCACGGGGGTGTTGGCGGAGAAGGGGTCCTGTAGGTCGAACTCCTTGGCCATGCCCTTGAGCGCCGGCAGGACTTCGTTGCACATCAACTTGATGCAGGTCATCGAGTCTTTGTGATCGATGTTGCCGTCGTTGCCCCAGAGGGAGAGGATGCCGGGGCGGAATAGTTCGCAGATCATGCGCAGTTTCTTGATCACCTGGTCGGGCGTGCCCGTGATGATCTGGGTCGTCGCCAGCTGCTCCTCGTACGAGGGCTGCTTGCGGCTCCGCGCCATCTGCAGGCGCTGGCGTCGCGATGACGGAGAGCCGTAGCCGCTGGGGCCGGCCCACACCGGGTGGCTGAGGCCGAGAAACTCGCCCTGCATCCACATGAACTCGCGGCCGTTCTTCAGCGCCTTCTCCTCCGTCTCGGCGACATGGCAGCGAATGAGGTAGCCGCGGTATGGCGGACCACCCTTGTAGCCCACGCCCGCCGCGGCCTCGTCGTAGACGTTCCAGATCGCCTTGGTCGCGTCGAGTGTGGTGTTCAGCGCGATGTACGGATAGCGGTGCTGCGCCGCCCAGATGACCGTCTCCATGCTGGCGACGCCGGGGACCCAAATGCGCGGGTGCGGCTTCTGCAGCGACAGCGCCCACGGGTTCACGACGCGGAACTGGTAGTGGTTACCCTCCCAGCGGAAGGGGCCTGAGTCCGTCCATGTTTTAATCAGGAGGTCGTGCGCCTCTTCGAACCGCTCGCGGTTGTAGGCGGGGTTGGCGTTGGTGGCGACCTGCTCCTGGCCCGCGCCGCGCACGATGCCGGAGACGAGGCGTCCCTTGGAGATCATGTCGATCATGGCGATCTCTTCGGCGAGGCGCACCGGGTTGTCGCAGACGGGCAGCGGGTTGCCGAGCAGCACGATCTTGGCCTTCTTGGTCATGCCAGCGAGGACGGAGGCGAAGATGTTGATCTTCGACTGCATCGTGAACGGCGCGTTGTGGTGCTCGTTGAGCATGATGCCGTCGATGCCAAGTTCGTCGGCGAGGAGGTATTCCTCGAGGCGCTCGTGATAGAGGCGCGTGGCCTCGACGGGGTCGAAGTACTTGTTGGGGAAGAGCGTGGCCGTGTAGCCGAGGCGCTTGCCCTCCGCCACCGGATAGGCATTCATCGGCTGCTCGGTGAAGTACATTACGTGCATCGGAGTCCTCCCGGGTCCCTCGCCTGGTTAGGAGGGACTCTTCACTTCGTTCAGAGTGACAATCGCTACTTCTTCGCCAGGAAATCGTTGACCAACTTCGCCAGCTCGTTCGGCTTCTCCATCTCGGCGAAGTGTCCCGCGCTGTCGAGCACCTCGAGGCGGGCATTGGGCAGGCCGGCGAGGTAGCGCTTGGCGCAGTCCATCGGGACCACCTTGTCCTGCTTCGCCGCTACCAGCAGGGTCGGGGTTCGCACGCCGCCGATGAGGTGCGGCATGGACTGGTTGAACATGTACGGCTTCCAGGCCACGCGCGTGGTCATCTCGCGGCACAGTTCCCAGAACTCCAGCTGGTCGATGTCCGGCTCGCCGTACTGCCGCTCGAAGGCCTTCTGATCGTGGAAGCACAGTTTCGTGTACTCGGTGGTGCTAACGAGGAACTGGTCGAGGATCTCGCCTTCCTTCGGCTGCATGCCCATCGAGTTGACGAGCACCAGTTTCTTGAGGAGGCGGTGGTCCATCGTGGCCATCTCGGCTGCGATCCAGCCGCCAAAGCCGAGGCCGACAGCGCTGACGGACTGGAGGCCGAGTTCATTGATGAGCCAGAGGTGGAGTGTGGCGAGGTCGCGGACGGTGCGCGCCCATTCCGGCAGCTGCGACTTCGGATAGCCGGGGTGCGACGGCACGTAGACGGTGTGCTTCTGCGCCAGCGCCTCGTAGAAGGGCAGCCAGCCGGGGTTGCCGACATCGTGGTGGTAGACGAAGACGGGCTCTCCGGAGCCCTTCTTGAGCAGTTGCATGCGCCCCCAGGCCATGTCCACCATCTGCTCGGTGGCGTTCACTTTCGCGGCGGGTCTTGCTGTTGCAGTGGTCATTGCCTCACCTCAGCCCTCACGAAGAGGGAGTGTTCAAGTTACTGATCGCTGCGCTTTTGCGGGCCGTACGGCGTCGGCAGGCGTCCCGCCGCCGCGTCCTCTTTGAGTTGGTTCCAGGATCGCACCATGCCGCGGTTGCTGTGCTGGAACTCGGGCGCAACGTACCGCGCGAACAGCTCGAGCGAGTGGTCCCAGTTCGACCAGGATGTCCACTCGACGGCGGTAATCAGCAGGCCGCCGAAGCCGCCCGTGCCTTTGTACATCTCCTGCAACTGCTGGATACAGTCGTCAGGGTTGCCGATGATCCAGCCGCGTTTGCGAATGGCCTGCGCCAGGTCGATCTCGCTGGCAGGCTGGCCGGGGTAGTCCTCGTATGACGGCTTCACGCCTAGCGGGAAGAAGTATTCGCGCAGTTCCTCGGTGGCGCCCTTCTCGATGTCCTCGATGGCCTTCTCGCGCGTGTCGGCGACGTAGACGTAGTTGGCGATGCGCCAATCGGGCCGGCTAGGCACCGTGCCCTTCTGCTTCGACAGCGACTCGAGCATGGCCCACTGCTTGCCCATCGCCTCGCCGCTGGCGCCGACCTGGAAGTTGGCGGAGAGCACCTGCAGGCCGTAGGTGGCGGCCAGTTCGAGGCTGTGCTGGCGTCCCGTGCTGGCGACGGCGACGGGGACGTGGGGCTGCTGGTAGGACTTGACCTGCAGTTCCATGTCCTTCAGCGTCCAATACTGGCCCTCGTAGGTGACAGGGCCATCGGTGCGGAAGAGTTTGAGGATGATGTCCAGCGACTCGTCCATCATGGGGCGCATCTTGGCCGGCTCGACGCCGAACATCTTGATGTCCGGCGGCAGCGCGCCGGGGCCGACGCCCAGCGTGACGCGGCCATAGGTGAGGTGGTCGAGCATGGCCATGCGCTCGGCGACGTGGAAAGGGTGATGGTAGGGCAGGTTGACGACGCCGGTGCCGAGGCGGATGCGCTTCGTTCGCTGGGCCGCGGCGGAGATGAAGACGTCGGGCGCGGGGATGATCTCCCAACCGCCGGTGTGGTGCTCGCCGATCCAGAACTCGTCGTAGCCGAGGCTCTCGGCGTACTCGATAGTGCGCAGGTCGCGCTCGTAGATGAGCGTGGGGTTCTGGGCGGGATGATGCGCAGGCATCAGGAAGAAACCGAACTTCATGGGCAACGACACCTGCTTCATCAGCGGTCCGACTGCCGCAGGCGCACAACACTATCAGGACGAGCGCCAAGCGGCGAGTGCAAGCATAGTGGCGAGGTCAGAGGCCTGTCAAACAGGAGAACGAATCGCGCAACGCTACGTTGGCTGCTATTCCGTCAAGCGTTTCGCAGCCGCCTCGCGCACCTGGTCGTCAGCGAAGGTGTCGGAGGCCAGTTCCATCAGTCGCTGACGCACGCCGGGGATAGAGAGCGGCGCGTGCTCAGTGGCGGCTCGTACGACTGCCTCATCGCAGTCAAAGAGGCATGCCAACGCGATAGACTCGAACAACGCGGGGGATGTGGCAATCATTGCATCGACAGCTCGAGACCGGCACAGAGAACACTCAAGGCCCAAGTAGCTGCTCATCAGCTCAGGGTATGGTCCCATTTGCGGCAGCCGCTCGATGATGTCGAGTGGGTCTATCTGCAGATGGTGGTTCCCCGCCTCCTGGCCAGCCCGCAAGGCTTCGAGCACCATCGGAATGTCTCTCGCTTCTGCGTGTGCTTTCAGAATTTGTCCGGCAGCCCCCTTCAGAGGTTCCTCGCCAGGAAACCACGCGCGCGCGAACGGAAGAGTCAATTCTGCAGGGAGCGAGGCGAGATAGTACTCGGCTCCTGTTCGAATCCTTGGTTTCCGATGGAGCGCCGCCACGCCCTGGTCAAACGCTCCTGTATCGCGCCAACGCTTCAGGACAAGAAATGCAGTCCAGGCCGTGTCTGGCACGTCCGAGAGTGTGGCGTTCAGGAGAGCAGTGCGCGTTTCGTCATCCCTCTTTGCTTCCAGTAGGTCGACCACGTCGTGGTTGGAGGCACACACCAAGAGGTCATCTGCAGTCATCATGTCATTGATTTCGGGAACAGGCGGGCGTCGGAGTGCCCCAGCCCAGCACGGCCCAGCTTTGACCTGTTCCAGCAGAATGCGCAGCGACATTTGATGACCGCGCGCGGCGGCTTGAGCCAGAGTTAATTGAGCGAGCCTGCCTGCCTCCCAATCTCTGATGTGTTCCTGCCTAAGGGAGTTGAAGAATTCCTGGACCGGCGAAACGTCGAGGCTCGTCTTTATCAGGAGGCTTGCGTAATATCGGCCATGCCCCCACTCGAGCTGACCGTTCGATCGCGGGTCGTGAGTCAGCACGTCGATCAGCAGCGTGTGTAGTTCTGATGGCTGGGCGGAGAGCGCCCACAAGTAGCCTTCGCCGCGCCCACGCTGGAGCATGCCGAGCGGCGTATCGGGGTCGGCGAGGACCAGTTCCTCGCCGGTATCAGTGATGACCTTCGCTTGACGGGCCAGACAATCCCTCTGCGGTCGGAGACTGGCCTCATCATAGCGCGACGTGTGCCCCACGCTCGCGCCGTACCTGGACACTATCCTTGCGAGTCCCCAACAGGAGCGGTGTGTTAGAATGAACCACGTCCGCGCTGTCAGGACTCTCGATGCGCGTCCGCGAATCGTCGCGGCGACGAAGCGCATCCTACTGACAGCGCACGGCGAGAGGGACCCGCTGACATGGTGACCACGAAGGCCCGGTTCACGCCCGACGAGTTGAAAGCCATCTCCGACGGCTTCGAGACGAAGTCGCCCGAAGACATCCTGCGCTGGGCGTTCGACACCTTCGGCGACAAGGCCGGGCTGGGCATGTCGTTCGGCGGCGCATCCGGCGCGATGCTCCTCGACATCGCCGTGAAGATCAACCCGAAAGTTCACGTCTTCTACCTCGATACGGACTTTCTCTTCCCAGAGACGTATGCCAACGTGGAAGCGGTGAAGCAGCGCTACCACATTCGGCCTGTTGCTTTCAAATCGCGACTGACCCCTGAGGCGCAGGCGGCGAAGCACGGCGCGGAGCTGTGGAAGAGCGACCCCGATCAGTGCTGCGCGCTGCGCAAGGTCGAGCCGAACGAGCGCGCGCTCGCCGGTCTCGACGCCTGGATCACCGGCATCCGCCGCGACCAGGGCGATACGCGCAAGCAGGTCGGCATCGTCGAGTGGAACGAGAAGTTCGGCCTGGTGAAGATCAACGCCGTCGCCCACCTGTCCAAGAAGGACATCTGGGACTATGTCCTGAAGCACAAGGTGCCGTACAACGTCCTGCTCGACCAGGGCTACAAGAGCATCGGCTGCACGCACTGCACCCGAGCCGTCGGCGAGGGCGAGGACGAGCGGGCGGGCCGCTGGAGCGGCACCGGCAAGACCGAGTGCGGCCTGCATACGTAAGGCCTCACCCTACCCTCTCCCGAGTACGGGCGAGGGAAGATAGACGAAGGAGCATCCCTTGGAACACCCTGGATTCACGTTGTGGTTCACCGGCCTGTCGGGCGCAGGCAAGACGACGCTGGCCGATCGCATCGCGCCGACGCTGCGCGAGCGCGGCATGAAGGTCGAGTTGCTCGACGGCGACGTGGTGCGCACGAACCTCAGCAAAGGCCTCGGCTTCAGCAAAGAGGACCGCGACACCAACATCCGCCGCATCGGCTTCGTC
>JACQEE010000134.1 GCA_016200725.1 Chloroflexota bacterium | reverse complement strand
TTCAGCATCTGTGCGTCGTGGTCAGCCATGAGTCGCTCCCGTGGAGTCGTGGAACTCGCCCAATCCTATACGACGCCTGCACGGCGAGGTGAACGTGAATTCGGACCCGCTGCTACTTACGCCGCAAGTCGTCCTTTCCGGCCTGACGTACGCCGAAGCGCCACGCTGGCACCAGGGCCGCCTCTGGTTCTCCGACATGCACGCCCACCGCGTCGTTGCGCTGACCCACAACGAGCGGGCTGAAACAGCCGTCGCCATTCCCTCGCGCCCCTCCGGCCTCGGCTGGCTCCCCGATGGCACCCTGCTCGTCATCTCCATGGCAGACCGCCGAGTCCTTCGGCTCAAGGGTCGCACGCTCACCACATACGCCGACCTCTCGGCGCTTTGCGATACCGACCCCAACGACATGGTCGTGGACGCGAAAGGTCGCGCCTACATCGGCACCATCTCTCACGCGATGAGCGGTGGCGCCCCCGGGCAGCCGACATTGCTCATCATGGTGTCCGAAGATGGCACTGCGACCGTCGCTGCTCGCGATATGCAGATGGCCAACGGCATGGCGATCACACCCGATGGCCGCACACTCGTCGTCGCCGAAACAACTGCGCGGCGGCTCACGGCCTTCGCCATCGCTAGCGATGGCTCACTTTCGCGGCGCCGCGTCTTTGCTGCTCTCGACGGCGTCCCAGACGGCATCTGTCTCGATGCGAAAGGCGGCGTGTGGGTTGGCATGGTCACGTCAGAGCAATTCGTCCGCGTGCTTGAGGGCGGGCGCGTCACGCACCGGGTGGTCGTAGCCGGGAAGATGGCCGTCGCGCCCATGCTCGGCGGCAACGACCGTCGCACGCTCTATCTCTGCACGGCGAAGCGAGACCTCGTTAACCCCAACGACCCCACGAAGCGCGTTTCCTGGATCGAGTCCGTACGCGTCGAAACGCCAGGCGCAGGCTGGCCCTAAGACTAGAATTCGCCCCGCAGCACACAACTGCTCGACATCGCCTCCATGCCCCAGCCCAGGCAGGCCGCGATGCGGTGACGCTTCGCCTGGCGACATCCCTTCGAGCGGTCGTGCGTGTGGATACCTTCCGCCCAGCGCGGGCAGAAATCGTCGGCGCGGTTCCGCAACTGCCGCACGTTCTCGATCACCATGCTGATCCCGTGCGTGTACCCCTCGGACAGGTGCCCACCCGAGAGGTTGTTCGGCCGGCGTCCATCGATCATGATGTTGCCTTCTTCGACGTATGCCCCAGCCTCGCCACGCGGCGCGAAACCGTAGGCTTCCAACTGGATGAGCGTCGTGAACGTGAATGCGTCATATGACGAGGTGATGTCCACGTCCTCCGGTCCGATGCCCGACATGCCGAACATCCGGTTTCGGCCATAGAAGCCCGCCACGCGATGGGTCTCCGCGCGGCTGTAATTCCACGATGGGTTGTCGGCCATCACGCGAGCGGTGCCACCCATGACGTACACCGGCGGCTGCTTCAGGTCGTGCGCACGCTCCCGCGACGTCACGATCAGCGCCGCGGCGACGTCCGTTTCCAAGCAGCAGTCGAGCAACCGGAACGGCTTCGACACCCAGCGCGACGAGAGGTAGTCCTCCATCCTGATCTCGCCTTGCGACCTCATGATGGACTTGGGGTTGAGCAGCGCGTGCCGCCGGTGTGTGATCGCGATCTTGCCCAGCGTCTCCGGCTTCAGCCCGTAGTCGTGCATGTAGCGCATGCACGTCGACCCGAAGCGCTGTGCCGGCGTCGAGAAACCAAACAGGCTGTTGAATCCCGCGTCGTTGGTGATCGGCATCGCTGCTGCAGGGCCGCCTGGCGCCTGGCCACCCATGCGTCGCCCAGACCGCCCGTTCATCGAGCGGAAGCACAGCACATAGTTACAGTATCCACCTTCGAGGAGCCCCACTGCATGCGCGATCAGCGCCTCGATGCTCGACCCTCCGCCGCCAATGTCTACCTGGTAGTTCAGCCGCATCCCCAGCGCTGAGGAGATGGCCATGCCCGAGGTCGAGTCGCCAGCCTGGTAACTCGTAATCCCGTCGACGTGCTTCGGATCGATCCCCGCGTCCTTGCAAGCATTGAGCGTGGCTTCCACGGCCATGGATAGCGTCGTGCGGTTCGAGGGCCGCATGTGCGCCGTCTCGCCGACGCCCACGATGCAGTACTTATCGGTCAATGGTCCCATGGGAAGCCTCCAGGCGCTCGAAAGTCGCCTATTATGTCGCCGGTGAATTGAAATAGGCAATTACGCGCGTGAACGGGTGATCGGTCAATTTGGGCCGAGCGTAAAAGATTCGCACCCTCCCGCACGCGGGCATTGCTTCAGGGTAACCCTCCCGTATCCCATCCCTAACCCTCCCGTATCCCGACCTCTCGGCCGCGCTAACCCTCCCGTATCCGGGGCTGTCAGCCGCGCATTCCGCACCGCGCCAACTGAAGCGGCCGGCGGGAATCGCGGGATTTTGCCGCATTTTTTCGTCGCGATGCACCTTTTGTTTCAGGGCGACTCCTGTTCGACAACAGCACAACGTTCACCTATAGCGTGGCGATAAGCGACAGTGGTTACAGGGACGACTTGGCGAGGCGGGTTATGGGAGAGCCGGGCGAGGCTAAGACTCGCCGGGTGATGGGGGCGTGCGTCGCTGCTGCGTCTATCTGCCCGTAACTACATTATACGTACCTACGCAAGGCCCTGTTGTCCCTGTTGTCACAGAGGTGGAAGGCGCTCATGCTACGATACCGCCCGTCATGGACTTCCATTTCCCAGAAGAGGCCGAAGCCTTCCGCGCGCAACTCCGCGCCTTCATCGACCAGGAACTGCCCGACTGGTGGCGCGGCATGTTCATTGGCGGCGAGCAGGTGTGGCCATTCACCATCGAGTTCTGCCGCAAACTCGCCGGCCGCGGCTGGCTCACACGCGCGTGGCCCAAGGAGTACGGCGGCCAAGGGGGGACCCTCACCTCTCTGGCTGACGCCAGAGGTCCTCTCACGCAGACGGGAGAGGGGATCTCCCACTGGGAGCAGGCGGTCGTTCGCGAAGAGATGTGGGCCGCTCACGAGCCGCGCGGCCCGCAGTACATGAACCTGA
This sequence comes from Chloroflexota bacterium, assembly GCA_016200725.1. The sequence continues at coordinate 8,439 of JACQEE010000134.1, read as the reverse complement.
ACTTCATCGGCCCGACGCTGATGATGTTCGGCAGCGAAGAGCAAAAGCGGCGCCATATGCTGCCGATGGCCCGCGGCGAGGTCATCTGGTGCCAGGGCTTCTCCGAGCCCAACGCCGGCTCCGACCTTGCCTCGCTGGAAACGCGCGCGGTCGCGGTCGAGGGCGGCTTTCGCATCAGCGGCCAGAAGATCTGGACGAGTTACGCCGACCACGCGTCCTGGTGCTTTCTTCTCGCGCGGACCAATCCCGAGGTGCCTCAGCACAAAGGCATCACCGTCTTCCTCCTCGATATGCAGTCTCCAGGCCTGACCGTGCGCCCATTCGTCGCCCTCAGCGGACCATCGGAACTCAACGAGGTCTTTCTCGACGATGTCTTCGTCCCTGCAACGAACGTCGTCGGCGAGGTGAACAACGGCTGGCACATCATCACGACCGCGCTCAACTTCGAGCGCATCGGCGTGGCCCGCTACGCTCGCTCTAAAGCAACGCTCGACCTCGTCTGCGACTACGCCCGCCGGACGAAACGAGATGGCCATGCCCTCGCGAAAGACCCGCTCATCCGCCAGCGTCTCGCCCAACTACAAATCGAGTATCTCGTGGCGCGCACGCTCAACTATCGCGTAGTGGACATGCAAGCCCGCGGCCTCGTCCCAACCTACGAGGCATCCATCGCCCGTGTGCACAACAGCCTGCTCGATCAGTCAGTCGGTGCCGCGGGCATGGAGATCCTGGGCTTCGATGGCCTCCTCGAGCCCGGCGACGAGGCCGCACCCTACGACGGCATGGTGGACTGGGCCTGGAGACACTCCGTACAGGCGACGATTGCCATCGGCACCATCGAAATCCAGAAGAACCTCATCGCCCAGCGCGGCCTCGGCTTACCAAGGGGGTAGGAGGAAGGCAACACCGCTCGCTTCGCTCGCCAAACCCCTCACCCTGCACCCTCTCCCACAAGGGGAGAGGGAAGACCACCCCGCCCTGAGATCCTTCGGCGAAGACGCCTCCAGGATGACAGGAAAAATGGACTTCACCCTCACCGAGTCGCAGAACATCCTGCGGCGCACCGCGCGCGACTTCCTCGCCGCCAACTGTCCCTTCGACTACATCTCGAAGATGCAGCAGGACTCCATCGGCTACTCGCCCGAACTCTGGCAGGAGATGGCGCGGCTCGGCTGGCTGGGCATCGGCATCCCCGAGTCCTACGGAGGCAGCGGCGGCGACTTCCTCGACCTCGCGTTGCTCCTCGAGGAACTTGGTCGCGTCATGTTCCCCGGCCCCTTCATCGACACCGTCGCCGTGACGGCCTTTGCCCTGCTCGAGTCCGGCAGCGACGATCAGAAGCAGCGCATCCTCCCACGCATCACCGATGGCTCGAATCGCGCCGCCTTCGCCTTCTACGAGTCTCCCAGGGCGAAGACTCTCACTGCCCTCAGTCGCGATGGCCGCTCATGGAAACTAACCGGGCGCAAGCACTTCGTTCCCTACGCCAACTCCGGCGAGACCCTGCTGTGCTCTGCGAACCGGGGGAGACGTCCCGTGCTCTGCTTCGTCGAGTCGAACTCCCCTCACGTTTCGCAGCGACGCCTCGAAACCCTCGCCGGTGATCGCCAGTTCGACGTCCGCTTCTCGGGCGTTTCTGTCGAGCCTAGTGCCATTATCGGTAACGCTTCTGCTGCCGCGCGGGCCAGCGATCGCGGCGCCATCGCGCTCTCGGCATACATGGTCGGCGCCATGCAGCACATCACCGACCTGGCGGTTGAGTACGCCAAGCACCGCGTCCAGTTTGGGAAACCCATCGGCACCTTCCAGGCCATCCAGCATCGGTGCGCCGATATGCTGCTCGACTTGGAAGGGAGTCGCTACATCGCCTACGAGGCCGCCTGGGCCTACGCGAATGGGAAGCCCCACGCCGAACTCGTAGCCGCCGCAAAGGCCTACTGCTCCGAGTCTTATCGGCGTATCGCCCGCCATGGTCATCAGGTCTTCGGCGCCCTCGGCTTCAGCGAGGAGCACCCCATGCCGCTCTACTCACGCCGCGGAAAGTACTTCGAGATCGCCTTTGGCGACGCCACGCAGCACCGCGAGCGAGTCGCGCAAAAAATGAAACTCTGATCTAGGGCTTTGTTCCGAAAGTCGCCGACGAAATGTTCTCGCCAACATTCCTAGGGTGGCTAACATCGCAGCGTTAGAAGAGAAGACCCCACGCCCCGCCGCCCACCCCTCTACCCCGGCCCTTCTCCCCGGAGCGGGGAGCAGGGGGAGGAGGAACCCCACCCCAGGCCCTTAGACTCCCTCAGGGCGTCGAAGCTGAGCACTTTTGAGGCAAGGCCAAAGTCTACCCGAAGCGGGGCGCGATCTTCGCCTGGAACGCCTCGAGTTGTTCGAGGTAATGCGGCAGCGTGCGACCCTTGAGGTGCAGGTTCAAGATCGTTGCCCCTGCCCGCTGGTACTTCGCAATGAAGTCCACCAGTTTGGGCGTATCCTCGCCATGTGTCGGATCGTGCGGACATTCCGCTTGAAGGACGATATCTAGAGGAGCCCTTCGCTGGTGCCATTCAGGCCACTGCTTCGCCCGCTGGAGGATTCGACCGAGTTCCTCGACTCCCCCGCGCGCCTCGGGGTCCCAGCCATCCGCAGCCTCCAGCGCGCGTCGCAGTGACCGCGGCGTCTTCCCGCCGATCCAAATCGGCACATGCTCCTGCACCGCGTACGGATCGACGACCATGCCTTCGAAGTGGTAGTGCGCGCCATGATAGCTAGGCTCTCGCTTGCCCAGCGCCGCGCGCAGCGCCTTCAGCCCGTCAGTGTAGATATCCCCTCGCCCCTCGAACTGGGCGCCCAGGAGATCGAACTCCTCGCGCAATGTACAGACGCCGATGCCGAGGATCAGCCGGCCGCCCGACATTCGATCGAGCGTGCCGTACCGCTTGGCCACGGCAAGATGGTGGTGATACGGAAGCACGAGAACGTGGGTAGTGAACCGCACTCGTTTGGTGATGGCCGCCATGAACCCGAACGTCGCCAGCGGGTCGTAGTAGCGCGCTCCTCGAGCCTTGGCCACCTCGCTGGGAATGATCACGTGCTCGCTGCACGTCAGATGGTGGTAGCCGAGGCGGTCCGCGGTGAGCGCGATCTGTCGCAACTCTTCCGGCCCACTATCGATCTCCCACGTGGGCTGCCGTCGAGGGTTCAGGCTGACGATGGGTGTCAGAACACCAAAACGAAGCGGCGACTGGCTCATGTCTTCTCCCTCAACGCTCGCCCTCATGGAGGCGGACTTGAACTCTATCTGCCAACGGCATTGCGCACGCTATCCTGGTGAACGTATGGTTGCAAGCGAAAGCATCATGTACGAGCATGAAGCACGCGTGCAGCTGCTCGTTGAGCGAAGCCGCTATCAACGGCCTGCGTAACGAACTTGTAACGCGGCAGTAACTTCTGTTAGCGACCCACCCTACGATTGATCGTACACTGGAAGGCGCATGTTTTCGACACTTGCCTCCAACAACGCTGCCCCCATGGCCGGACCCGCACAGGCGCACGCTTTCTTCGCCGATCTTGGCGTCCTCCCAGTGATCGGCGTGGCTGCGCCCTTCGTGTTGTTGCTTCTGTGCATCGCAGTCTTGCCCTTGGCATCTCCCCATTTCTGGGAGAAGAATCGAAACAAGAGTGTGGTGGCGTTCGTCTTCGCTGTGCCCATCGCCATCCTGGTGTTGTCGAAGGAGTCCAATACGTTCGCAAGCACGCTGTTGGACTACGGGGCATTCATCGCACTGCTCTCGGCACTTTTCACCATTTCGGGAGGTATCTACGTTCGCGGCTCATTCAAAGGGAACCCGCTCGTCAATACAGCCTTTCTCTTGGTAGGAGCGGTGCTCGCTAACTTCATCGGCACGACTGGCGCCAGCGTGCTCCTCGTCAGGCCGTTGTTGCGAGCAAACAAGCATCGGAACCGCAAGGCACACGTCTTCGTCTTCTTCATCTTCATCGTCTCGAACTGCGGCGGGCTGCTAACACCTCTCGGCGATCCTCCGCTCTTCCTCGGGTTTCTCAACGGGGTGCCCTTCTCGTGGACTCTTCGCCTTTGGAGGGAATGGGCCTTCATTGTCGGCACCCTGCTAGTCATCGCCTACCTTGTGGATCGATGGTTCTACGCGCGCGACCACGCGGCGCCGGGAGAAAAGGCAGAGACAGCCGCAGCGGATACGGCCACAGCAACCGAGCGCATCGGGCTCGAGGGGTTACTCAACGTGGCGTTGCTGATACTCGTCATCGGCGTCATCCTTGTCAGCGGGTACGCGATCTACCCCATCGAAGGCCACCGCATATTCGACGAGACCCTGGGCGCGCAACTGGCGAAGATCGTCCAGATCGCAGGTCTCGGCTCGATCGCGTTTGCCTCTTACAGGCTTGCCAATCGCGAGGTGCATCGCCAAAATACGTTCCACTTCGGTCCGCTTGTCGAGGTCGCGGTTCTCTTTGCTGGCATCTTCGTCACCATGATTCCCGTGCTGCTTATCCTAGAAACCAAGGGGGCCAGTCTGGGCGTCAACCAGCCCTGGCACTTCTTCTGGGCTACCGGCGGCCTCTCCAGCGTTCTCGACAATGCGCCGACCTATCTGACCTTCAGCAGCCTCGCGAAGGGTATCCTCGGATTGTCGTCGGCCGAAGGACTCAAGGCAGTCGTACACGATCCAACGGGGGCAAAGTACCTCGCGGCGATATCCGCTGGCGCGGTATTCATGGGCGCCAACACCTACATCGGCAACGGCCCCAACTTCATGGTGAAGGCGATCGTCGAGGCCTCTGGCGTCAAGATGCCGACGTTCTTCGGCTACATCCTCGTCTCGATCGTCGTGCTGTTGCCCCTCTTCGCCCTCACTACAGTCATATTCTTCATCTGAACGTGGCTAGCGCCTCATCTGGTGTGGCACGCTCGCAACAGCCACGTTCTTCCGCCAAAGCGCCAGTTTCAGCATGAGTTTCGTCTGCGGATGCAGCACGTGCTCCCAGAAAAGGCGTGGCACGAGCTCTGGAATCACCACCGTCACGAACGAGCGCCCTTGGTCCTGTACCGACTCCAGGTAGGCAAGAAACTCACGCTGGAATGCCCGATACCGGGTATGCATGATGTCCAGCGGAATGTCCGGGATATTGCCTCCCACTCCTTCATCAACTCCCCCGCTAACCTCGTCCCCCGCTAACTTCGGGTCGTACGCGACGTAGACGGCCCGCACGTCGTCAGAAATCGTCCGCGCGAACTACAGCGCCTTCACCGCCGCTCGATGCAGTCCCCATATCGGCACGATATCTCTCTGGTATCTGGGGACTACGGGCTCTGGCAGGTGATCCAGAGACAACTGCTCGGCCACCAGCAGGTAGTGGCGGTGAATCTGCGGAAGGCGTAGAGCAGCAGCGGGATGATCAGCATGACCAGCCAGGCGCCGTGCGTGAACTTCGTCGCTGCGATCACTACCAGGTCAACCCCCGTCATCACCGCACCAACTTAGACATCCCTGCTTCGTGTTGTGCTGAGATGTCCTCCATCCCTTATCCCCCACTCTCGTGCCCCACTTGAGATTTGGACAGGCAGAATAGGTCAGAGGGGCCAAGGAATCTGCAGCGAAATCTGTCCGGAGTGGCCGGGGACGACGGAAGTGCTGGCTGCCGCTTAGAGGTTGGCGGCACTCGTTGAGCTGCGGGCGCGGATGCTGCGCTCGGAACGAAGGCCACTGATGAGATTCAGAGATTTAAACTCAGGTGATTCGGTGCTCACATGGTGTCCCACTCAGGGCCGAAGTCGACCTCTTGATGCGCTGCGGCATGTGGGTTCCTGTGAGGACAACAGCAGACGTCTTCGTCAAAGATAGTTCCACATAATCTGGGAAGAGCAGCCTGTTCAGGTCTAGGCCAAGTGCAGCGAGAGCGCCACACGTTCTTCTTCTCCAATCACGCGCACCCGATGGCCCTCGCCCTGCACATCTTCAGTAAGGAGAATGTCGCCGGGCCCAAACACCCTCTTTTCACCGTCGCTCGTCTCGATTTCAATCCGGCCAGCCAGCGTAATGACGTACTGGCGGAGTGGCGCATTCTGCCACCGATCGACGCTTTTGATGCCTCGCCGCAGGATGGCGGCTTTGAATTGCGGAAGACTGAGCGGGCTTGTCTCGCCAGGAGCGTGGGAAGGGAGGGGTAGGTCCTCGAAATGCGATCGGCTGTCGAGCCCGGTGTACATACGCACAAATTGCATCTGATCACTCCTTTACCACGGCCCCTCGGTGCGAGTCTGTGCTGTTCTGTCGTTCGATTGAAAGAATACGTCTCGCATTGTTGCCCATGAGGTCTGCGATGAGCTCTTCATCTATTCCGGCTTGCTCAAGTCCAGCTATCGCTTCCCAGGCATCGGCGGCGTCGTGAGCCGCATAACGCGAGCCGAAGACCCCAACGCGCGCAAACACGTCGGAGGCGCTGTGCAGGGCGGCGTCGCCCGCTCGGAACGTGACGGCGGTAGAGCGAGCAAAGAATACGCGCTCAGGGGTCAGGCTAACCGGAGTCTGTTGATGCGAAAGCCAGAGGTAGGTGGAGGCCTTTTCAAGCGCAATCGGGACCCACGCGATCCCAGCATGGGCAAAGATGATCCGCAGCTTTGGGAAACGCTCCAGCAAACCTGATGCCATCATCGCGACAGCAAAGGCTCCGTTATCCATACCCGGAGTGATGAATTCGGCAACTGGATGGCCCAAATCGAGGTTTGCGCTGACCTTCTCCACCCATGGGGCATTCGCATCGCGAAGCCCGGCAGCGGTGCCTGGAGACGGGTGAACCACTACAGCGATCTCTCGATCCTCAAGTAGGGACCATAGCGAATCGAAGTATGCATCGGTCGTGAATCGTCCGGCTGTAAAAACCGGACGGACGACGACGGCCACAAACTCTGCTGCGGCGATATTTGCCGCCACCTCCACGGCCAAGTTCACGTCCTGCAATGGAAGGGTGGCCGCAGCGAATAGACGCTGCGAGGCCACAGCAGCGAAGCGTTCGATCCAGGCGTTGTAGGCACGCGCCAGCGCGCAGGCTGCCTCGGCATCTTCAACTAATGGAAGGTATTCGTTGAATAACGTAGGGAGGAGCAGCGCTTGGTCGATCCCCATTGCATCCATATCACGAAGACGAACGCGGGCATCGTATGTTCCGGGATTGAGCGAGAGCGCTCCAGGCACCATCGCTCCGATTTCTTCCGGCGTCATGCCTGGGCGCCATACGCCGTATCGAGGAGAATGCGCGTCGGAAAGAGGAGGAGCGGGACGCCCATTCAAGGTCACATTCCCATCGACGCCGATGGAAAATGCCGCCTCTGCTCTTACACGCATCTTCCCAGCGGGAAGCCTATCCCAAATCTCGTGAGGCTCGACTACATGGCTATCCGCATCGAAGACGACGAAAGGTTTACCCATATGAGCGGTCTTAATCTTTCATTAGCGGCGCGAACTCACTCTCCACATCACGGACCCGCGGATACCAATCCGGACGTTCATAGGAGACCGGCTCGTTTCGCGTGAAATGGGAGGGCCCCTCAATGCCATACATCCGCCGGGCATTTCCTCCCATGAGTTTGGTCTGAGCCGGCTCCCCGACCCTGTTTTCGCGCATCTCACGGAGCGCCGTCCAAGCATCGGTACCATCGTGGTGGTACACATCAGACGACCAGATGCCAACGTTCTCAAGCACCTTCAATTGACGGTAGACCGGCGATTCGTCGCTTTCAAAAGCGATGAAGCACCTCTCCAAGAAAATCTCACTTGGCAATCGGGTTACGCGGCGCTTGCGCTGCACGCGATACAAATGGAACGCACGGTCGCAGTCCTGAAGAAAGCTGGGGAGCCAGGTAGCATTGGATTCCATGATCGCCATCCGCTTGATGCCCGGCCGGTCTTCAAAGAAGCCTGAGAGAAGGACATTGGCCAGCCATGTCATGCTCTCGTGCACGAATCCGAGGGTCTGAGAAGGCACAGCGATTTGCTTCGAACTGATCGCGCGCTCCAGAAAGAGCCCTGTGCCGGGCTGGATCAGCCCCACGCTCGGCTCGTTCTCGGGCTGCGGTCTCGAAGCTAAGGTGTGCATTGCAACAACTAGCCCCGTCTCCTCGAAAGCGTCCCACATAGGCGCGTAGTGCGGGTGGTTTGGGTAGTAGCCCTGGATTTCTATTGGACGTACCATCGCGACCCGGAAACCCTTCTTCGTAACGCGCCGCAATTCTTCAGCCGCAAGATCAGGCGCTTGAAGTGGGAGCACTGCGGCGGCAAACGGGCGGGAAGGGTCAGGTGAGCACCAGTCGTGCACCCAATCGTTATAAGCTCGAGCCATCATGGCAGCAGCATCGGCGTTCTTGACGCCGAGGAATGCGCCGAACATCGTCAGGGGAATGACCATTACCTGATC